>JAUHWJ010000360.1 GCA_030424705.1 Alphaproteobacteria bacterium
CCGGTTTCTTCGAGGCCCAGGGCAGGTTCGTCGTCTCGTGGATCGGCAGCGCGTCCATGTCCGCGCGGAGGCCGATGGTCTTGCCCGGCCGGTTCCCCTCGATCACGCCGACGACGCCCGTCTTGCCGATGCCCGTGGTGACCTCGATCCCCCAGCTCCCCAGCTTCTCCGCGACGATGCCGGAGGTCCGCACCTCCTCGAATCCAAGCTCGGGATGCTCGTGGAAATCGCGGCGGATCGCGGTCAGTTCGTCGGCATAGGCGGCGATGCGGTCGAGCGGGGCCATCTGGGTCTCCTTGTAGCGGGATGCCGCACTGTTCCGCCGCGGCGCGGGAATGTCCAGAAGCTTGACCGGGGCCGCGGGCCGGCCTACGCGGCGCCATGCCCCACGAATTCGAATCCGACCTCTACCCCCCCGATCTCGAAGAGTTCGAGGCGATGGCCGAAGCCGCCTTCGCCGCCCTGCCAGAGGCGTTCCGCTCCCGCTGCGGCGGGCTTCTGATCCGCGTCGCGGATTTCGCGGAGGACGACGTGCTGGAAGAGATGGGGATCGAGGACGCGTTCCAGCTCACCGGCCTCTATTCCGGCGTGGACTTGACGCAGAAGAGCGTGGTCGATTCCGGCGGCCTGCCGGATGAAGTCTGGCTCTACCGCCGCCCGATCCTCGACGAATGGGCGGAGCGGGGGGATACGGGGCTCTACGAGCTTGTCTCGCATGTCCTCGTCCACGAGATCGGCCATCATTTCGGCCTTTCGGACGAGGAGATCGACGCAATTCTTTCGAGGGTGCATTAGGGGCGCCGGAAGGGCTCGCAAGCGATCCCGTCATCATCCGCATCTAGATGGCGGTAGTACCCCGGCGCGCCGCGCGCGGATGGCGCAAGGCCGACCGCGCGGGCGGCGTCGCAATTCGGGAAGGCCGCGATATGGCGCAGCGTCATCAGGACAGGCCACTCGCTGCGCCTGAACGCTTCGACGACGACCGCGGCGAACAGGGCGGCGATTGCGAGGAAGATCAGCAAACGCTTCCGTCTCGCCCGCCACCTTTGTCGCCGCTCGATGCCGGAGCTGACCGCCTCGAACCGTCGCCGCAACACGCGCTCCCGGCGTTCGGCTCCCTTCCGGAATGGCCCGAAACCCGGCATCGAGCCTAGAGCGCCCGTAGCGCCGCCAGCGCCATTTGCGTGAAGGCGGAGCCGCCGTGATAGTCCTGCATCGCCTTCGGCTTCGCCTCCAGCGCGGCGATCAGGCTTTGGCGCTGATCCTCGGTCAGCGCCTCGACTGGCGTCACCAGGGTCTTGATCGAAAAGACCGCATGGCCCGAAGAGCGCAGCTTGAGGATCGACTGCCGCTCGACCCGGAGCCAGAAGCGCCCCGTCGGATCATGCGGTTTCTTGTTTCCTTCGAAGAGCTTGGGCTGATGAAGCTCTGAAATAGGATGAAGCAGCCAGTTGGCCCGCACCAGCGGCCGGTCCGGCGTCAGCACGTCGAAGAGGCGTTGCACCCGCGGCGCAAGCCCGACGTCATAGACCGGCACGCGCTCATGGATCGCGACGAGCGGGCGGCCGAACTTCTCCGCCAGCGACCAGCGCGAAGGGAAGCAGAGGATTGCGCCGATCAGCACATGCTCCGCATCCTCCGGCCCCTTCCGGAGGATCACGAAATCTTCCTGCGTCAGCCGCCCGAGCGTGGCGAGCGGCCGCGACCGGTCCAGCGCGACGGTCTCGCTATCGGGCCGGCGCACGGCGTCCTCGCCGACCTCATAGTCCCGATCATGCACAGCGAGGGTCGCGAGAACGAGGTCGAGCAGCTCTTCCGCCCCGTCGCATCCCTCGCCCGCCAGCACGATCTCCCCGCGTTCCGCGACCAGCCTGTCGCGATAGGCCATCTGCGCCGCGAAGGCCTCGTCCCGGTGCAGCCAGTCGGCCATGGCGAGCGGGGACATGCCGGGGAGTCGGCCGGGGAGCCACGGCGTCAGCGGGGCGTAGCCGAGCTCCATCATCGCGTCCCTTCCGAATAGCGCAGGAGGTTGAATCCGGTAAGCGCCACATGGGCCGGCGCCCAGAGCGCGGCGAAGGCCAACCAATCCTTCCCCAGCCGCCTCGCAATCTCCCCGAGCCGCAGCCGCCCGTCCGTCAGCGCCAGCGCCGGCGCCGCCGCCCGCGGGATGTCTAGACGCTGGGTCAGCCCGTCCGACGTAAGGCGGAGCGCGCCCTTCCGCCCGATCTCGGCGGCCAGCGTCGCGGCGGAGAGGCCGTTGAGCCTAGGCCGCGACTCCGGCGAGGGGGCGGCGGGCTTCCGCGCGCCCTTCGCGGCGTAGAATACATGCGTCTTCATGTTTCCCGCCAATCGCTCCGCCAGCGCCATCCGCGCGGGCGCGTCGAGCCCGGCGGCGCGGGCGTGAAGGCTTTCCGGCAGGTAGCGCGCCGGGTCATAGCGCAGCGGCTCGAGGAAGGAGACGAAGGCGAGCCCCGCCCGCTCCAGCGCGCCGAGCAAGGCCGGAACGTCGAACGGAACGTCCCGCGCATGGAGGAGGAGGTCATAGAGCCCGGCGTCGCTTGCCCGGTGGTCGGAAAGATGCGGGTTGGCGAGGAACCAGTTCGTCTTCGGCAGCCCGGCCAGCGCCCGCTTCGCGATCTCAACCTGCGCCTCCGGCGCCTCCCCCTCCGTCAGCGCGGCGAGCGCGGCCTGGAGCGGATAGACGCCGGTGCGGCCATAGGGGGCATAGACCATGCCGCCCATCCCGCCCCCTTCGGCGAGCGCGGCGGAGAGCGCGTCGAACCCCGCCTGCGGATCGGGCAGGTGATGGAGCACGCCCGTGCAGTCGATATAGTCGAAGGGCCCGAGCTCCGGCGCGGTCAGGAGGTCCGCCGTCACGAAGCGGATGGAGGAGAGCCCGCGCGCCGCCGCCCGCGCCTCGGCCACCTTCCGGCTCGCCGCCGACATGTCGAGATAGACGATCTCCGCCGCCGCGCCCGCATCCGCGAGCTTCTGCGCGAGCATGATGGTCGCGTCCCCCGTCCCCCCGCCGGCGACGAGGGCGCGGAAGGGCTTCCGCCAGTCCCGCTTTCCGCCGAAGAGGAAATGGTCGATCTCGGGCGGGTCCGAGGGGGAGCCGACGATGAGCCGCTTGCCCTCGTCGCCCGGATCGCGGGCGGGATAGGGATAGGCTTCGTACTGGCGGGCCACCGCGTCCATGCCTCCGGCATAGCCCGCCGGAGCCGTTCGCGACAATCCTTCGCCGCAATCGGGCGAGCGCGCCGCCGCTTTCGCGCGCTCACTTTCCCGTCACCCGCCGGAGCGCCCCCGATGAATCGCCACATCACCGAAAGCCACTTCGCCGAACGGCGGAAGATCACGCCCGGCCTCAGGCCCGACATGACGCCGGATGACAATGACCGGGTGGAGATCGGGCCGACGAAGCTCGCCTATGACGAATGGGCGGCGGCAGGAATCGAATGCCCCGACCTGCCGCGGATGCGGCTCCACCGGCGCAACCGGATCGTCGCGGCGCTGGAGGCGCGGGGGCTCGACGCGGTGCTGCTCACCGACCCGCTCAACATTCGCTACGCCACGGATGCGCCGAACATGCAGCTCTGGAACACGCACAACCCGTTCCGCGCCTGCATGGTCACGGCTTCGG
>JAUHWJ010000361.1 GCA_030424705.1 Alphaproteobacteria bacterium
CCCCGGCTCAAGGCCGGGGCCGGGATACAGGGAACCTCATGTCCACCCTCCTCCTGATCGAGCAGGTCCTGAACGGGCTCCAGTCCGGCGTCATGCTGTTCCTCATGGCGGCGGGGCTGACGCTCGTCTTCGGCGTGATGGGGCTCATCAACCTCGCGCACGGCTCGCTCTACATGGTCGGCGCCTTCGCCTGCGCGACCGTTGCGCTGTTGACGGGCTCCTTCTGGCTCGGCCTCGCCGCCTCGCTCGCCGCCGCGGCGGCCGCGGGGGTGCTGGTGGAGGTGACGGTGCTGCGCCGGCTCTACCGGCGCGACCATCTCGATCAGGTGCTGGCGACCTTCGCGCTGATCCTGATCTTCTCCGAGGCGATCACCTTTACGCAGAAGCAGCTCACCGGCACGTCCCTGCCTATGTATCTCGACCCGCCGGCGCTCCTCGCCGGGGCTGTAAGCCTCCCCTTCGGCATCCAGTACCCCGCCTATCGCCTCGCCATCATCGTCGCTGGGCTTCTGGTGGCGGTCGGCCTCTTCCTTCTCATCGGGAAGACGCGCCTCGGAATCCGCATCCGCGCCGGGGAGAGCGACCGGGAGATGATCGCAGCGCTCGGCGTTGATATCGACCGGCTCTACACCCTCGTCTTTGCCCTCGGCGCCGCGCTCGCGGGCTTCGCAGGGGCGATGGTCGGGGCGATCCAGTCCGTGCAGGTCGGCATGGGCGAACCCGTGCTGATCCTCGCCTTCGTCGTCATCGTCATCGGCGGCGTCGGCTCGATCCGCGGCGCGCTCTGGGGCGCGCTGCTGGTTGGGCTGACGGACACGCTCGGTCGGTTCCTGCTGCCGCTCGGCTTCGCGGAGGTGATGGACCCGGCCTCCGCCCGCGCCGTCGGCGCCTCGCTCGCCTCGATGCTGATCTACATCCTGATGGCGCTCGTGCTGATCTTCCGGCCGACCGGCCTTTTCGGGGCGCGGCCATGATCCGTGAACCCGTCCTCAACGCCCTGATCCTCGCCGCGCTCCTCCTCGTCCCCCTCGGCGCGCTGGCGATGGACGAGCCCTTCCTCATCACGCTGGCGACGAAGGTCGCGATCTTCGCCCTCGCTGGCGTCGGGCTCAACATCGCGCTCGGGCTCGGCGGCATGGTCTCCTTCGGCCACGCCGCTTTCTTCGGCCTCGGCGGCTACGCGACCGGGGTGCTGGCGAGCCATGCGCTCAACTACGAGCCGCTGATGACAGCGCCCTTCCTGATCGAGGGGACGACGCAAATGCTTGTCCACTGGCCTGTCGCGCTCCTCCTCTCCGGCCTCGCCGCGCTCGCCATCGGCGCGCTTTCGCTCCGCACCAGCGGCATCTTCTTCATCATGATCACCCTCGCCTTCGCGCAGATGATCTTCTACTTCGCGATCTCCTGGCCAGCCTATGGCGGGGAGGACGGTCTCTCGATCTATGTCCGCTCCGAATTTCCGGGGCTGAACACGCTGGACCCGATCCAGTTCTTCGCCATCGCCTTCGCGCTCCTCGCCCTCGCGCTCGGCTTCTCGTCCCTCCTCGCCCGCTCCCGCTTCGGCCTCGCGCTGCAAGGGGCGCGGCAGAACGAGGCGCGGCTGAGGGCGACCGGCATCGGCCCCTACCGCATCCGCCTCGTCGCCTTCGTCATCTCCGGCATGATCACCGGCCTCGCCGGCGCGCTCTTCGCGGATCTCAACCGCTTCGTGAGCCCGGCGATGATGAGCTGGCAGACCTCGGGAGAGATCATCGTCTTCGTCATCCTCGGCGGCGTCGGCCGGCTCTTCGGGCCCGTCGCGGGGGCCGGGCTCTACATCCTCCTCGAACACAATCTCGGCGGGCTGACGGAATACTGGAAGCTCCCCTTCGGCTTCCTCCTTCTCGCGGTCGTGCTCTTCGCGCGCGGCGGGCTGATCGGGCTCCTCTCGGGGGAGAAGCGCGATGGCTGAGCCTGTCCTCTCCATCCAGGGGCTCCGCAAGAGCTTCGGCGCGCTGACGGCGACGGACGATGTGTCGCTCGACCTCCGGCGCGGGGAGATCCACGCCCTGATCGGCCCGAACGGCGCGGGGAAATCCACGCTCATCAAGCAGATCGTCGGCGAGCTGCGGCAGGACGCGGGCGAAATCCGCCTCCAGGGCGAGGAGATCAGCGCCCTCCCCGCCGAGGCGCGGGCGCGGAAGGGGCTGGCGCGGAGCTTTCAGGTCTCCTCCCTCGCGCCCGAATACACCGTGCTGCAGAACGTCGTCCTCGCCGTCACCGGCGCGCAGGGGCGAGCCTTCGGCTTCTTCCGCCCCGCCCTCTCCGACGCCTCGCTGACCGGCCCGGCCCGCCGCGCCCTCGCCCGCGTCGGGCTCGGGGCACGGGAAGGCGTGCGCGCCGCCGATCTCAGCCATGGCGAGCGGCGGAGCCTCGAAGTCGCCATGGCGCTGGCGCTGGAGCCCGCCGCTTTCCTCCTCGACGAGCCGATGGCCGGCATGGGGCCGGAGGGCTCGGCCCGCCTCACCGAACTCCTCTCCGGCCTCCGGTCCGAGGCGCCGATCCTCCTCGTCGAGCATGACATGGACGCCGTCTTCGCGCTGGCGGACCGCATCACCGTCCTCGTCTACGGCGCCGTGATCGCGACCGGCTCGGTCGCCGAGATCCGCGCCCATCCGGAGGTTCGCCGCGCCTATCTGGGGGAGGAGGAATGACCGCCCTTCTCGAACTCGACGGCGTCACCGCCTTTTACGGTGCAAGCCAGGCGCTCTTCGGCGTCAGCCTCGAAGTGCGGGAGGGGGAATGCCTCGCTCTTCTCGGCCGCAACGGCATGGGCAAGACGACGACGATCCGCACGATCGCGCGGATGCTGCCGCACAAGGCCGGCTCGATCCGCTTCGCGGGAGAAGACCTCGGCCCCCTCCCCTCCCACCGCGCCGCCCGCCTCGGCATCGGGCTCACGCCGGAAGGCCGGCGCTGCTTCCCGAACCTCAATGTCGAGGAAAACCTCCTCGCCGCCGCCCGCCCCGGCCCTTGGTCCTTCCGCACGGTGGCGAAGCTCTTTCCCCGGCTGGAGGAGCGGCGCGGCCAGCTCGCCGCCTCGCTTTCCGGCGGGGAGCAGCAGATGCTCGCCATCGGCCGCGCGCTGATGACCAATCCGCGCCTCCTGATCCTCGACGAGGCGACGGAGGGCCTCGCCCCCGTCGTCCGGCAGGAGATATGGTCCGCGATCCGCCGGCTGAAGGCGGAGGGTGGGCTCACCATCCTCCTGGTGGACAAGTCGCTGAAGGAGCTCCGCACGGTGGCGGACCGGTTCGCCATACTGGAGAAGGGGGAGAGTGTCTGGTCCGGCGAGGGCGCGGCGCTGAACGCCGAAGTCGTCGAACGCTTCCTCGGGGTCTGAGATGATCTTCGCCCATTCCGTCCCCGTCCGCTTCCACCACTGCGACCCGGCGGGGATCGTCTTCTACCCCCGCTATTTCGACATGGCGAACGAGGCCGTCGAGTGCTGGTTCGCGGCGCGGCTTGGCGCGCCCTTCTGGGCGCTGCACGGCCCGATGGGCCTCGCGACGCCGACCGTCTCGATGGAGGTCCGCTTCACGGCGCCGAGCCGGCACGGGGACCTGCTCTCCATCGCCATCCGCGCGCTGCGGGTCGGC
>JAUHWJ010000362.1 GCA_030424705.1 Alphaproteobacteria bacterium
CGGCTGCGCGTCCAGAAGAAAGAGTCGTCCGCCCTCCAGCGTGAACTCGACCCGGCACGCCTCGCCGAGCGCGCGCTCGGCGGCGGCGACGAGGGCGCGGAGCGAGGCCGCCGCCGCCGGCGCCTCCGCCTCCAGCGAGGGCGCGCTTTGCCCGGCGGCGATCCGCCCCGCCTCGGTGAGGAAGCGCGGGGTGCGGAGGCCCATCAGCGCCTCCTCGCCCTGCGCCTGGGGCAGGAAGCGGCCCTCGAAACCCGGCTCCCCCGTCTCCTCCGAGCGGCCGTGGGCGACGCCGGCGCCGGAAGGCGCGGGCCCGAGGCCGAGCGCCATGGCCTGGGCGATCAGTGCCTGCGGCGCTGCGGCGTCCCCCCCCCGCGCCTGCCGGAGGATCCGCGCAGTCGGGGAGGACCATGCCCGGCGCATCGCCGCGACGGCGAGGGCAAGCTGTTCCGTCGCGTCCTCCGGGAAGGGGTCGCCGGCCTCCTCCTCCGCCAGCGCCAGATAATCGGCCTCCAGCGCGCGGAGCGCGTCGAGCGAAAGCGCCTCCTCCGTCTCCGCACCGGATTGCTTGATGCGATCATAGAGCGCCGCCTCGAACGCCTCAGGGTCCGCCCCCATCGCGGCGACGGAGAAGCTGTGGATCAGCCGGCGGCGCAGGTCGATCGCCGCCCGCTCGCCGAGCCGCCGCGCGAGCGCGTCGCAAGTATCGCGCGTGAGGCCGAGATTGAGAAGCGCCGGGGCGGCTGCGGCTCCGGCCGCGGCGGGGCTCGACCGCAGCGCGAGCAGGAGCGGTCGCGCCAGGTCGCCGAAGCCGAGCCCCGTCTCCCGCTCCAGCGCCGAGAGCGCCTCGGCGACGGCGCCGGGCGCGGCGTCGTCCGGAAAGACGAAGCCGGGCGGCGTGGGCGCGCCGGCGGCGGCGAGGCGAAACAGGCGCCACGCCTTCGCGCCATGGCGCGCCGGGTCCGTTGCGTCGGAAAGGGGGCGGATCGCAGCCTTCATCGCCCTCTCCTCTATAGCGCGCTTCGCGCTTGCGAAAGCCTCAAGTCCCGCGCCTGCGAAAGCGACCCTTCAAAAGCGAACAATTGACAAGAGACACAACCTTTGATTGATGTTTCGCAGAGTGCGAACGTGGGGGCGGGGGATGGAGGCCGAAACGGTCGATGCTGCGGCGACGCAGCCTTATGTCATCGGCATCGGGGCTTCGGCAGGCGGACTCGAAGCGCTGAGGGACCTCTTCCGGAACCTTCCCCGCGATTCCGGCGCTGTTTATGTCGTCGTCCAGCACATGTCGCCGACGCACAAGAGCCTCCTCTCGACCCTCATCGCACGCGAGACGCATCTCGACGTCCGCGACGTCGAGGACGGGATGAAGCCCGAGCCCGGCGCCGTCTATGTCGCGCCGCCGAGCGTGGACGTGATCTATCGCGCCGGCCGGCTCCGCCTCGTCGCCGGGCCCCAGGGCGCGGTATCGCCAAAGCCCTCGGTGGACCGGTTCTTTCTGAGCCTCGCGGAATCCGCGCGGGAGCGGGCTGCGGGGATCGTCCTTTCCGGCACCGGCAGCGACGGCGCCTTCGGCATCCGCGCCATCCGCGGCGCCGGCGGGCTGACCATCGCGCAGGATTCCGAGAGCGCGAAGTATGACGGCATGCCCTCCGCCGCAGTCGAGACCGGCTGCGTCGATCTCGTACTCTCGCCGGCAGAGATCGGCGCCCAGCTTGGCCGCATCATAGCGTCTCCGCATGATCTCGACCGCTTCAGGCCGCCGGCGGGCGCGGAGAATCCGCTCGCCGAACTCCTCCAGATCGTCCTTGCGCGGACCCGGGTGGACTTCAGGGACTACAAGCCGACGACGATCCAGCGCCGGCTGGAGCGCCGAATGATCGCTCTCGGCCTCGACGACCAGGCCGAATATGTCCGCACCTGCCGCTCCAACCCCGCGGAGGTGGACGCGCTCTTCCGCGATTTCCTCGTCTCGGTGACCTGGTTCTTTCGCGATCCGCTGGAATTTCTTGCCCTCGCGCCCTTGGTGCGGGAGATCGCGGCACGGCGCACCGGGCGGCCCGCCCGCGTCTGGATCGCCGGCTGCGCGACGGGGGAAGAGGCCTATTCCGTCGCAATCCTCTTCGCCGAGGCGATGGGCGGGCCCAAGGCGCTCGGCAAGGACAAGCTGCAGATCTTCGCCTCGGACATCGACGCCCGCGCGCTCGACGTCGCGCGGCGCGGGCGGTACCCGCGGGCCGCGATCGAGAATGTGCCGCAGGAATACGTCTCCCGCTATTTCACGGTCGAGGATGACGGGGTGGCCGTCCATCCGGCGCTGAAGGACACGGTGATCTTCTCCTATCACAACGTGTGCCAGGACCCGCCCTTCATCAATCTGGACCTGATCTGCTGCCGCAACCTCCTGATCTATTTCAACCAGCCCTTGCAGGCGCGCGTATTTTCCCGCTTCGCCTATGCGCTGGAGGCGGAGGGGGCGATCTTCCTCGGCACGGCTGAGACGGTTTCCGTTTCCGAGGACCTCTTCGTCAGGATCGGGGACGGCGCGCATCTCTATCGCCGGCGTCATGCGGCGCGGCGCCCGATGATCCGATTCGGCGGCTACGACCTGCCGGTAGGGACGGACAGGGCGAGCCGAGCCGCCTCCGCCCGCGAGGCGGCGAACGACGCCGCGGCCGGCGAGGACAGGGCGATGTTCGACGCGCTTGCCCGGACGCTCGGGCCGGATGTGGCGCTCGTATCCGACGATTTCCGCATCCTGCGCGTCTATGGCGATCTCGGTCGCTACGTCACGCTGAATGAGACCACGCGCCTTCAGATGAGCCTCTCCATGCTCGCCCCCGAACTGGCGCAGGAGGCGCGAACGCTGGTGACGGTCGCGCTCCGCTCTGGCCAGCGGCGGCAGGGCGTCGCCCACCGCTCCGAAGGCGCGCCGGGGGAGGCGCTGCGGATCGAGGTCTTCCCGCTCGCAAGGCCGGGGGATGACGAACGCCTCGCGCTCGTCGCCTTCACGCGCCAGGCCGAGACGCAACCGCCCCGCCCCGCCGCGGCCGATCCAGGCGGAGAATGGCTGGAGACCGTGGAGCGCGAACTCGCCTCCACGCGGGAGGCGCTGCAGCAGACGATCGAGGCGCTGGAGACCTCGAACGAGGAACTGCAATCCGCCAACGAGGAGCTGCAGTCGACCAACGAGGAGCTGCAGGCGACGAACGAAGAGCTGGAGACCTCGAACGAGGAGCTGCAATCCTCCAACGAGGAGCTGGTGACGGTGAACGAGGAGCTTCAGATCTCCTCCGCCGAACTGGCGACGACGAACGAGGAGCTTTCGACCATCCTCCAGAACGTCGCCGCGCCGCTCCTGATCATCGACAGCGCCCTGCAGATCACCAAGGCGAGCCGCGAGGCGATCCAGCTCTTCAGGCTGGAGCCGCCGCTCGACACCCCGCATCTGAGCCAGTGCGCGCTGCCGGAGGGCTTCCCGCCGCTCGTCGACATCGCGAACGAGGCGCTCCAGCTCGGCCGCGCGACGACGCGGGAATTCGCCGCCGGCGGCGCCTTCCACACGCTGCGCTGCGCCCCGGTTGCGACGCAGCGCGGGCAGCTTCAGGGCGTGACGATGACCTTCATGGCCTCGCCCGGC
>JAUHWJ010000363.1 GCA_030424705.1 Alphaproteobacteria bacterium
CCAGCCGGGAGGTCACGGTGCGGGTTCAGGAAGACGCTTCGCCGGCCGAGCGGCGGTCCGCCATCGAAGCGGCGGCCTCGCGCGGGTTCGACGAGGCTGAGCGCGCATGAGAAACCGGGCCCCGGACAAGGCGACCCTTCTCGCCGCACAGGACTGGGCGCTTCCCGTCCCCATCGCCTACGGCCCCGGGCGCCTGGCGGAGATCGGGCCGCGCTGCGCCAAGATGGGCGTGAGGAACCCTCTGATTGTCACCGACCGGGGCAGCGCCGGCCTGCCTTTCGTGGCGCGGCTGGGCGAGCTTCTGACCGCGGAGGGGCTAAGCCCGGCGCTCTTCGCAGAAATTTCTCCCAATCCCGTCGGCGAAGAGATCGGATCGGGGCGGGAGGCGTTCCTCTCCCGCCGCCATGACGCCGTCATCGCCATCGGCGGCGGCAGCGCGATGGACGCCGGCAAGGCGATCTGCCTCGCCGCCGGAATCGAGGCCGACCTCTGGGCCTTCGACTTCGACCGGCCGCCGCCGGTCCTGCCGCCCGGCGCCGCCTTCCCCCGCCTTGTCACGATCCCGACGACGGCGGGAACAGGGGCGGAGACGGAGAGCACCGCGATGGTGACCCATGCGGGCAAGGGAATGAAGTTCTGCCTCTGGCATCCCCAGTTGAAGCCGTCTCTCGCCCTTCTCGACCCGGAACTCACGATCGGCCTCCCGCCGAACCTCACGGTCTGGACGGGGGCGGACGCGCTGACCCATGCGATTGAGGCGTTCCTCGTCCCGGGCTACCACCCGCTCTGCGACGCCGCGGCGCTCGAAGCGCTCGGCCTCATCGCGGCATGGCTTCCGGTCGCGGTGCGCGACCCGGGGAACATGGCCGCGCGCGGGGGCATGCTGATGGGCTCCTGCCTCGCCGGAATCGCCTTCCTGAAGGGCCTCGGCCTCGTCCATGCGATCTCGCATATGGTCGGGGCCGAGTTCGACACGCATCACGGCCTCACCAACGCGATCCTGCTGCCCGCCTTGCTCCGCTTCAACCTGCCGGGGATGGAGGAGAAGGCCGCGCGCATGGCCGAAGCCATGTCCCTGCCGGACCGCTCGGTCGAGGGCTTCATCTCCCATGTAGAGGCGCTGCTGGACGAGATCGGCATTCCCCGCTCCCTTGGGGAGATCGGCGTTCCGGCTGATTGCGCCGCGCGCATCGCCGGAAAGGCGATGCAGGACGCCGCCGCCCGAACGAACCCGCGCGCCGCGAGCGCGACCGAGGTCCGCGGGCTTCTCGAGGGCGCCATCGCGCGGGGCCGCAGCTGACAGAGCCTCGCGCCCGCGCAACGCCTGCCGTGTCTGGCAAGCTTGGCGCGCTCGCCTTCGCGACGCTCGTTCTCTGCTCGGCCTTCGGCGAGGTCTCGACCGGTCTCCTCGTTCCCGCGTTGCCGATCCTCGGCGAGGTCTTTCGCGCAGGCCCCGCGACCGTCCAGCTCGCCATCGTCGCCTTCGCGGTCGCATTCGCCGTCGGGCAGCTCGTGTTCGGCCCGCTGTCGGACCGAAGCGGGCGGCGCGGGGCCCTGCTCATTGGCGGGGCGCTCGCCCTCGCCGGCTCGCTCGCAGCGGCGCTGGCGGGCGATCTCTGGATGATCGTCGCGGCGCGGTCGATCCAGGGGCTTGGCGCCGCGGCGGGATATGTCGTGGCGCGAGCAATCGTGCGCGACGTCTACGGGGCCGAGGGCGCCGCGGGGGCGATGGCGCTCCTCTTCGCGCTCATGTCCGCGTGCTTCCTGCTCGCGCCGCTCGCCGGCGGCCTGCTGCAGGACTTCGGCGGCTGGCGGACGGGCTTCGCCGCCGCAGCCATCGCCGCGACGGCGTGGCTCGTCTCCGCCTTCCTGATCATGCCGGAGACGGGGACCAACCGGCCAAGGCCCGGGACCGAGGCCGTTCACCGCGTCTATCTGAGGCTCTTCCGGCATAGCGGGTTCCTCGTCTACATGAAGCTCCACGCGATCGGCTATGCGGGCCTCTACTGTTTCGTCGCCGGCGCGCCGTTCCTCCTCATCGAGGGCCGCGGCCTCGCCCCCTCGGGCTACGGCGCCCTCGCGGCGCTCGCGATGTCCGGTTTCCTGGCCGGCGCGATGACGGCGCGCATCGCCATTCCCCGTTTGGGGCGGACACGCACCATCTCAGTCAGCCTCGCGATCATGCTCGCGGCCCCCGCGGCGCTGCTCGGCGCCGGTTTCCTCGGATACGATTCCACACCTGCGATCACGGCGCTCCAGTTCGCCGTCTGGTTCGGCGGCGGCCTGCTCGCCCCGAACACGGCGGCTGGCGTGATGATGGCGCATCCGAACGCCGCCGGCGCCGCCGCGGCGGCGCTCGGCTTCGTGCAGATGCTGGCGGCGGCGGCCGCGGCGCTGATCCAGGGGCTGATCTATGACGGGACGGTGTTCCCGATGGCCGGCTTGCAGCTTCTACTCGCCGTGACCGCGTGGACTGTGTGGCGGTGGTCGTTGTCCGTGAGGCGCTGAGAGCCTCGGAGCAAGCTTCGTTGACGAACCGGGGAAGGTTGGACCCCGGTCACGCTCGTGGCCCAACATGAGAATACAAAGGCACGGATGAACTCGAAAAATGTCCCAATAATCTGAGAAATTTATCAGGCGCTGCTGAATTCGCGCAGTCACCTCCACCCGAGAATATCGGCCCGAAGCGGGCCGATTTCGGTTTCAGTGCCGGAGAGGCTGTAACGCCCGCTCTGCGATAGCCCTCGAAGACAACGGCAATTTCTGTCCCCGCTTGGGGGCGGAGAGCGCGTTCTCTCGGGAGCTTGGTTGGGGAACAGGTCAGCTCTAACAACCGCCGGATCGTGTGCCGCTGCTTCCGCGGCTCCGACAGGTCCGCCTTCAGAATCTCGTCAATGAACGCCGCACGTGCATCCAGTTTCGGGCGGACCCGTTTTGGCGCTTGCAGGTATCCTGGCGGAGCCGCATGACCAACCATCTTCGCAACCGTCTCACGGTCGATCCCGGACCGCCGCTCCGCCTCGCGCTGGCTCACGCTATCCCGCAGCACCGCCATGCGGACCTTCGAATACAGCTCCACGTCATACATCCTTCCGCCCCCGGACCAACCATCCTGATCGAGGAACTTGCCACCGGCGGGATCTTAAACCGCCCTAGCCCTGATGATCCGGGCGGTTCCGTGGCTGGTTATGAGGGCGCCCTTCTCAACCGTCCCCGGCAGCAAAGCACCCCACCGGAGACGACCATGCCCGAAACTCGCTCCCCCGACGCCGACCTGCCCTTCGCCGCCCTGATCGAGCGGCTGCTGGACCGCCTCTTCGGCGCGGAGCCGGCGCAAGGCGCCGGCTCCGGCCCGATCATGCGGTGAGCGGATCGGAGAAGATGAAGTTCTCCGCCGTGAAGTCCGCGGCGGAGAGCCGGTCGCCGAACTCGAAGTGATAGGCGAAGTTCCGCGTCTCGGCGTGCATGATGGTGATGAGGAGGCCGCTGTCGTTCGGCCCGCTCGCCTGGTCGAAGATCGTCAGCTCGTCGAAGCCCTCCGCGCCCCAGGCCGAGATGTCGAGCTTGTCCATCGACGCGTCGAACCGGCGGACATGCTCGCGCACCCCGGCTTCGAGGATGAACGTATCCGCCCC
>JAUHWJ010000364.1 GCA_030424705.1 Alphaproteobacteria bacterium
GGAGCTTCAGCTTCGGCGCGGGCATGGCGGGGCCTTTCGCAGGGTTGGGGCGGGCGACCTTCGTTCACAACGGAATGTTGTCGTGCTTCTTCCACGGATTGCTGAGCTGCTTCGTCCGGAGCGCCGCAAAGGCCCGCGCTACCCGGCGGCGGGTGGACTGGGGCCGGATCACCTCGTCGATGAAGCCCTTCTCCGCCGCCACGAACGGGTTCGCGAAGCGGCTCTCATATTCCTTCACGCGGCCCGCGATCTTCTCCGCATCGCCGAGCTCGCTGCGGTAGAGAATTTCCACCGCCCCCTTCGCGCCCATGACGGCGACCTCCGCGGTCGGCCAGGCGTAGTTCACGTCGCTCCGGAGATGCTTCGAGGCCATGACGACATAGGCCCCGCCATAGGCCTTCCGCGTGATGACCGTCACCTTCGGCACCGTCGCCTCGCCATAGGCGTAGAGCAGCTTCGCGCCGTGCTTGATGACGCCGGCATATTCCTGCCCGACGCCGGGGAGAAAGCCCGGCACGTCCACGAAGGTGAGGATCGGGATTTCGAAACAGTCGCAGAAGCGGACGAAGCGCGCCGCCTTCCGGCTCGAATCGATGTCGAGGCAGCCCGCCAGCACCATCGGCTGGTTGGCGACGACGCCGACCGTCCGTCCCTCGATCCGGATGAAGCCGGTGATGATGTTCTTCGCGAAATCGGCCTGGATTTCGAGGAAATCGCCCTCGTCCGCGACCTTCAGGATCAGCTCCTTCATGTCGTAGGGCGTGTTCGGGTTGGCGGGCACCAGCGTGTCGAGGCTCTCCTCGATCCGCTCGGGGTCGTCGAAGAATGGGCGGACGGGCGGCTTCTCCCGGTTCGAGAGCGGCAGGAAGTCGATCAGCCGGCGCACCTCCGCCAGCGCCTCCACGTCGTTCTCGAAGGCGGCGTCGGCGACGGAGGACTTGCGGGTATGGGTCGAGGCGCCGCCGAGCTCCTCCGCCGTCACCACCTCGTTCGTCACGGTCTTCACCACGTCCGGCCCGGTGACGAACATGTAGGACGAGTCCCGCACCATAAAGATGAAATCGGTCATCGCGGGGGAATATACGGCGCCGCCGGCGCAGGGGCCCATGATGACGCTGATCTGCGGCACGACGCCGGAGGCGAGGATGTTGCGCTGGAACACCTCGCCATAGCCGGCGAGGGAGCTGACGCCCTCCTGGATGCGGGCGCCGCCGGAATCGTTCAGGCCGACGACGGGGGCGCCGTTCCGCACCGCCATGTCCATGATCTTGCAGATCTTCGCCGCCTGCGTCTCGGAGACGGAGCCGCCGAAGACGGAGAAATCCTGCGCGAAGACATAGACGAGCCGGCCGTTCACCGTGCCCCAGCCCGTCACCACCCCGTCGCCCGGAATATGCTCGGCCTCCATGCCGAAATCCGTGCAGCGGTGAGAGACGAACATGTCGTATTCCTCGAACGAGCCTTCGTCGAGGAGGAGCTCGATCCGCTCCCGCGCCGTCAGCTTGCCCTTGGCGTGCTGCGCCGCGATGCGCCGCTCGCCCCCGCCGAGGCGGGCCGCGCCGCGCCGCCGCTCCAGCTCCTGAAGAACCCCGTCCATGCGAATCTCCCTCGGTCGCGCCGGTTTTGCGACGGTTTTGCTGCGCCGCCCCTGCGAAGGCCATAGGCGTTGCGAAGAAAATTTGCGAAGCTGCGAAGATGAAACCGCTCTACGCCGGCCCGAAACTCCGCGAACTTAGGCAGCGCCTCGGCCTGACCCAGACCGCCTTCGCGAGAGGGCTCGGGCTATCGCTCTCCTATCTCAACCAGATGGAGCGGAACCATCGCCCGCTCTCCCGCGCCGCGCTGATCGGGTTGGCGGAGACCTACGGCGCCGATCTCGCCGTCTTCGAGACGGACGAGACGGCGCGCCTCGTCGCCGATCTGCGCGAGGCGCTGGCGGACCCGGCCTTCCAGCCGAAGCCGGGGCTCGCGGACATCGAGCTGCTGGCGGCGAACGCGCCGCGACTCGCGCACGCCTTCCTCGCGCTCCAACGGGCGCACCGCGCGGCGAACGAACGGCTCGCCGCGCTCGACGACCGGATCGGCGAGGCGGGGCTGGCGATGGCGCCGAGCCCGTGGGAGGAGGTGCGCGACTTCTTTCATTACTGCGACAACTACGTGGATCCGGTGGACCGGGCGGCGGAACGCTTCGCGGAGCGCGCGCGGCTCGAAGAGGGGGCGGAGGCGCGGCTCGCGGCCTGGCTCGAAGCCCGCCACGGGATCGAGGCGCGGCCCGGCGGGCCCGCGCTCCGCGCCTATGACGCGGAGCGGCGGGTCCTCATGCTCTCCGCCGCGGCGGAGCCGGCGAGCCGCGCCTTCCAGATGGCGCATCAGGTCGCGCTGATCGAGCAGGGCGAGACGATCGAGGCGGCGCTGGACCTCGGCGCCTTCAGGAGCCGGGAGGCGCGGGAGATCGCGAAGATCGGCCTCGCCAATTATTTCGCCGGCGCCGCGCTCCTCCCCTATCGCCGCTTTCTCGAGGCGGCGGCGGCGGAGCGGCATGACGTGGAGGCGCTGGCGCGGCGTTTCGGCGCCTCGGCTGAGCAGATCTGCCACCGTCTTTCCACGCTCCAGCGGCCGGGGGAAAAGGGCGTGCCCTTCTTCTTCGTGCGCGTGGACCAGGCGGGGACGATCACCAAGCGCCATTCCGCGACGCGGCTGCAATTCGCCCGCCATGGCGGCGCCTGCCCGCTCTGGAACGTCCACCAGGCCTTCGAGACGCCGGGGCGCTTCATCCGCCAGCTGGCGGAGACGCCGGACGGCGTGCGCTATCTCTGCCTCGCGCGGGACGTGACGAAGCCCGGCGGCGGCTTCCGCGCCCCCGTGCGGCGCTATGCGATCGGGCTCGGCTGCGAGGTCGCCCATGCCGGGGCGCTCGTCTACGCCGACGACCTCGACCTTGCGAACGACGCCGCCTATCAGCCCATCGGCGTCTCCTGCCGCATCTGCCCGCGGGACGATTGCGTGCAGCGCTCCGTCCCCCCGCTGGAGAAGGCGCTGAGCGTCGATCACGCGCGCCGGGGGGTCACGCCCTATGTCATCGGGGGGTGAACGCGGTTGACGGCGCGCATCCTGCGGGCCAGCGTGCCGCCACAACCAAAAGACAAGGAAATGCCCATGTCCGTCACCGTCGTTCTCACGCTGAAGGCGAAACCCGGAACCTATGCCGACCTCGCCGCCACGATGGCCGCCATCCTGCCCGACACCGCGGCGCGCGACGGGGCGGAGCTGATCCGCGCTGCGGGCGACCCCGAGACGGAGACGATCACGGTCTACGAGATCTGGGACCGGATCGAGAGCCAGCAGGCCTATCTCGCCTGGCGGGCGGAGCGCGGCGACCTCGAAACGCTCGGCGGCATGCTGCGCGAGCCGCCGAAATTCGAGACGCTCGCCTCGATCTTCTGACCGGCGGCGCGCCGCCGGCGGGAATCGCCTTGTTCAGCGGGCGCGACTTCGTCTAGCTTCGCCCGCGACAGGCGGAAGGGACCTCGCCATGCAACTTACGGGCACGAGACTGATCTCTGCGGAGCGTTCGGCCGTCTGGTCTGCGCTGAACGATCCTGATGTTCTGAAGGCGTGCATTCCTGGTTG
>JAUHWJ010000365.1 GCA_030424705.1 Alphaproteobacteria bacterium
GTGAAGCCGCCGGATTTCGAGAAGATGGACATCCACGTCCACGTCCCCGAAGGCGCGACGCCGAAGGACGGACCCTCCGCCGGCATCGGGATGGTGACGTCAATCGTCTCCATGCTCACCGGCATCCCCGTCCGCCGCGATGTGGCGATGACGGGGGAGGTGACGCTCCGCGGCAATGTCCTGCCCATCGGCGGGCTGAAGGAGAAGCTCCTCGCGGCGCTGCGCGGCGGCGTGACGACGGTGCTGATCCCGAAGGACAACGCGAAGGACCTGCCGGAGATCCCCGACAACGTGAAGAACGGGCTGGAGATCATCCCGGTTTCCACCGTCTCCGAGGTGCTGCGGCATGCGCTGGTGCGGGCGCCGGAGCCCATCGAATGGGACGAGGCGGCGGAAGCGGCGGCGCTTGCCGCCAAGTCCGGGCAGGAATCGGGGGCCTCGGCGCATTAAGCCCGCCGTGACGACAAGCGGGGCGAAAGGCGCTTTGCCTTTCGCCCCGCGCTCGTCTAGACCGGCGGCGAAGGGCGGTTAGCTCAGCTGGCAGAGCGCCTCGTTTACACCGAGGATGTCGGCGGTTCGATCCCGTCACCGCCCACCACTCCCCCCACCCCCACCATCGCGACATTTTCGGGTTCCGCGTGCTTGACGCGCCCGCCCGGCTTGAATAGAGAACGCTCACACCGGCGGCGAGACCGCCGGGAGAGATGCGCGGTTGTAGCTCAGTCGGTTAGAGTACCGGCCTGTCACGCCGGGGGTCGCGGGTTCGAGCCCCGTCAACCGCGCCATCTCCCCCCATCCGAAAGTCGAGACGACCAGTGCGGAAGCACCGCCTCGCTAAGGCTTTATCAACCTTCACGATGCGAGATCGCCCGGGCCGGAAGGCTTGGGCGCGCCCGGCCGGCTCATGTATGCGGATGGGCGCCGGAGCGCGGAATCGCCCCCTGTCTCGGTTGACCGGAAGGGGGGGCGGGAGTAGAGACGGGGCGTCGTGCGCTGCACTGCAAGATGGCGCAGGGGAGACCGGACGCATGGATGATCTGCTGCGGGAATACCTGCCGATCCTGATCTTTCTCGGGCTGGCGCTGGGGCTCGGACTGCTCCTGATGATCGCCGCGCTCGTGCTCGCGGTGCGGCGGCCCGACCCGGAAAAGATCTCCGCCTATGAATGCGGCTTCAACGCCTTCGACGATGCGCGGATGAAGTTCGACGTGCGGTTCTACCTAGTCTCCATCCTCTTCATCATCTTCGACCTCGAAGTCGCGTTCCTGTTTCCCTGGGCGGTCGCCTTCCAGGATATCGGGCTCTTCGGCTTCTGGTCGATGATCGTGTTCCTCGGCGTGCTGACGGTCGGCTTCGCCTATGAATGGAAGAAGGGAGCCCTCGAATGGGAGTGATCGCAGGACCGGTCGCCGCGGGCGCCGACAAGGACGTGCTGGCGCGGAACGTCTCCGCCGAGCTGGCGGATCGCGGCTATCTGCTGACCACGGCCGAGGACCTCGTGAACTGGGCCCGCACCGGCTCGCTCTTCTGGATGACCTTCGGCCTCGCCTGCTGCGCCGTCGAGATGATGCAGACATCGATGCCGCGCTATGACGCCGAGCGCTTCGGCTTCGCCCCGCGCGCCAGCCCGCGGCAATCCGACGTGATGATCGTCGCCGGCACGCTGACCAACAAGATGGCCCCGGCGCTCCGCAAGGTCTATGACCAGATGCCGGAGCCCCGCTACGTCATCTCCATGGGCTCCTGCGCCAATGGCGGCGGTTATTACCATTACAGCTATTCCGTCGTCCGCGGCTGCGACCGGATCGTGCCGGTGGACATCTACGTCCCCGGCTGCCCGCCGACGGCGGAGGCGCTGCTCTACGGCATCCTGCAATTGCAGAAGAAGATCCGCCGGACGGGCACCATAGTCCGATAGGAGGGCGCATGAGCGAGGCTCTGAACGAGCTCAGCGAGCAGATCGAGGCGGCGAAGGGCGCCGCGCTCGTCTCGTCGGCGGTCGCCAACGGCGAGCTTACGGTGGAGACCACGCCGGGCGCGCTGATCGAGCTGCTGACCTGGCTGAAGACCAATGGCGCCATGCAGTTCACCACGCTGGTGGACATCTGCGGGGTGGACTGGCCGGGCCGGGAGGCGCGGTTCGACGTCGTCTATCACCTGCTCTCCATGCGGCAGAACCAGCGCCTCCGGGTGAAGGTCGCCGTGGCGGAGGATCAGTTCGTTCCCTCCTGCGTCTCCGTCTTCCCCTGCGCCGACTGGTTCGAGCGCGAGGTGTTCGACATGTATGGCGTGATGTTCTCCGGCCATCCGGACCTCCGCCGCATCCTCACCGATTACGGCTTCCGCGGCCATCCGCTCCGGAAGGACTTTCCGACGACCGGCTATGTCGAGGTCCGCTACGACGAGGAGCAGAAACGGGTCGTCTACGAACCCGTGAGCCTCGTGCAGGAATACCGCCAGTTCGACTTCATGAGCCCGTGGGAGGGGGCCGACTACATCCTCCCCGGCGACGAGAAGAAGGGAGCCGCCTGATGCTTGACGATGCCGCCCTCGCCGAGGTCGAAGCCGCCGCCATCGCCTATTGCGTCGCGCTCCATGAGGGGGATGTGGCGGGGCTGGAGGCGCTCTTCCATCCGCGCGCGAACCTCTACGCGTCGCAGCACGGCGCGCTGATCGAGAACAGCCGGGAGGTCTTTCTCGACCGCGCCAAGGCGCGGGGCGCGATGCCCGGGGCGCCGGATTACGCGATCCACGCGGTCCGGGCCGAGGGGCCCGAGATGGCGCATGTCACGCTTTCGGTCGCCCTGCCGCCGCGCCGCTTCACGGATTATCTCAACTTCCTGAAGCTGGACGGGCGCTGGGTCGTGATATCCAAGGTCTTCCGCGTCGCCGAAGGCCCGGAGCTCTGACGATGGACGGAGACTTCAAGACGCCGGAGCAGCGCATCCGGAACTTCAACATCAACTTCGGCCCGCAGCACCCTGCGGCGCATGGCGTTCTCCGCCTTGTGCTGGAGCTGGACGGGGAAATCGTGGAGCGGACGGACCCGCATATCGGCCTCCTCCACCGCGGCACCGAGAAGCTGATGGAGAGCCGCACCTATCTCCAGAACCTGCCCTATTTCGACCGGCTCGACTATGTGGCGCCGATGAACCAGGAGCATGCCTGGTGCCTCGCCATCGAGCGGCTGACCGGGACGGACGTGCCGCGCCGGGGCTCGCTGATCCGCATCCTCTATTGCGAGATCGGGCGCATCCTGAACCACCTCCTCAACGTCACGACGCAGGCGATGGACGTGGGCGCGCTCACCCCGCCGCTCTGGGGGTTCGAGGAGCGCGAGAAGCTCATGGTGTTCTACGAGCGGGCCTGCGGCGCGCGGCTCCACTCGGCCTATTTCCGCCCCGGCGGCGTGCATCAGGACCTGCCGGACGCGCTCTGCGACGATATCTGGCAGTGGACGGAGGAGTTCCCCTCCATCCTCGACGATCTCGAAGGGCTGCTGACGGACAACCGCATCTTCAAGCAGCGCAATGTCGATATCGGCGTCGTCAGCATCGAGGAGGCGCAGGCGCTCGGCTTTTCCGGCGTCATGGTTCGCGGCTCCGGCTGGTCATGGGACCTGAGGCG
>JAUHWJ010000366.1 GCA_030424705.1 Alphaproteobacteria bacterium
TCCGTCGTCGTGACCGTCTCGACCGCGCAGCCCTATACCGAAACGCTGATCCTCCGGGGCAGGACGGAGGCGGACAGGCATGTCGAGCTCAAGGCGGAGATTTCCGGCCTGATCGACTCGGAGCCGCTCCGCAAGGGAACCTTCGTGCGCGCGGGCGAGACGCTCTGCCGCCTCGCGGACGCCGACCGGACGGCGGAGCTTGAAGAGGCCAAGGCCCGGCTTGTCGAGGCGGAGCTGAACTTCGAGGCGGCCAGCGAGCTTTCCAAGAAGGGGTTCACCTCGGAGACGCGCGCCAACGCGATGATCGCGGAGCTGGCGCAGGCCCGCGCCCGCGTCCTCCGCGCCGAGCTCAACATCGAGCGCCTCTCGATCGAGGCTCCCTTCGACGGCGTGCTGGACAGCGACACGGCGGAGCTCGGGACGCTGCTCATGGGCGGCTCGACCTGCGCGACGCTGATCGCGCTCGACCCGATCAAGCTCGTCGCCTTCGCGCCGGAACGTTCGGTTGACCAGCTCGAGGTCGGCGCCGAGGTCTCCGCCCGTCTCATCACCGGGCGGGAGGCGACGGGGCGGATCAGCTATGTCTCCCGCTCCGCAGACCGCGACACGCGGACCTATCTGATCGAGGCGGAGACGCCGAACCCCGACCTCGAGATCCGTGACGGGATGACGGCGGAGATCGAGGTGCAGCTCGAACCGCGCTACGCGCATCTCGCGCCGCAGACGGCGCTGACGCTGGACGACGAGGGCCGGCTCGGCGTTCGGCTCAACGAGGATGGCGTCGCGCGCTTCGTTCCGGTCGATATCCTGAAGGACGAGCCGCGCGGCGTCTGGCTCGCGGGGCTGCCCGAGCGGGCGGAGATCATCGTCGTCGGGCAGGAATTCGTGACGGACGGGCACGCGCTCGCCGTCGAATACGCCGGGGCGGAGCGCACGCAGTGACGGGACTCGTCACCTGGGCGGTGGACCGGAGCCGCATGATCCTGGCCATGGCGATCATCACGGTCGCCGCCGGGCTCGCCGCCTATTTCAACCTTCCGAAGGAGGGCAGCCCGGACATCGACGTGCCGGTGCTTTATGTCTCCGTCCCCCTCCCCGGCGTCAGCGCCTCGGACGCCGAGCGGCTGATCGTGAAGCCTCTGGAGGCCGAGCTGCGCGGCCTCGAAGGGCTGGACGAGATGACCGGCATCGCGACGGAGAACCACGGCGCGGTGCTCCTCAAGTTCGATTTCGGCTGGGACAAGGCCGCGACGCTGGCCGAGGTCCGGAACAAGGTGGACCGTGCGCGGGCCGAAATGCCGGGCGAGATCGAGGAGCCTCAGGTCATCGAGGTCAACCTCTCGCAATTCCCGATCCTCGTCATCTCCCTTTCCGGCGACGCGCCGGAGCGCACGCTGCTGCGCGCGGCGAAGGACATGCAGCGGGAGATCGAGTCGCTCTCCTCCGTGCTCGAGGTCGGGCTCGCCGGCCACCGGGACGAGATGCTGGAAGTGCTGATCGACCCGCTGAGGATGGAGGCCTACAACGTCACCGCGCAGGAGCTTCTGAACGTCGTCTCCGCCAACAACGCGCTGGTGGCCGCCGGCGCGCTGGAGACCGGGACAGGCGCCTTCTCGGTTAAGCTGCCGGGCTCGTTCGAGACGGCGGCGGAAATCTACGAGCTGCCCGTGCGGCTGCAGGGCGACCGGATGGTGACGCTCGGCGACATCGCAACGATCCGCCGCACCTTCAAGGACGCGGAGGGGACGGCGCGATACAACGGCGAGACGACCGTCGCGCTCCAGGTCAAGAAGCGCGTGGGCGAGAACATCATCGAGACGGTCGCCGCCGTGCGCGCCGCCGTCGCCGCGGCTGAGGCGCGCTGGCCCGAGGCGCTGCGGGATGCGGTGGACATCGACATGTCGATGGACGAGAGCCAGCGCGTCTATGACATGGTCGGGCAGCTCGAAGGCTCGGTGCTGACCGCCGTGCTGCTCGTCGTTATCGTCGTCGTCGCCTCGCTCGGCTTCCGCTCCTCGCTGCTTGTCGGCGTCTCGATCCCGTTCTCGTTCCTGCTGGCCTTCGCGCTCCTCGCCGTTTTCGGGCTGAGCGTGAACAACATGGTGATGTTCGGGCTTATCCTCGCCGTCGGCATGCTGGTGGACGGCGCAATCGTCGTCGCCGAATACGCCGACCGGCGGCTCTCGGAGGGGGCGGACCCGGGCGAGGCCTATGGCGAAGCGGCGCGGCGGATGTTCTGGCCCATCGTCTCCTCCACCGCGACGACGCTTTGCGCCTTCCTGCCGATGCTTTTCTGGCCGGGGATGCCGGGGCAGTTCATGGGGCAATTGCCGGTCACGCTGATCTTCGTCCTTTCCGCCTCGCTGATCGTCGCGTTGATCTTCCTGCCTGTGATCGGCTCCGTGCTGGCGCGTGGCTTCGCCGCCGTCGGGCGGCTTTTCGCCGCCTTTGGGCTCCGGCGGCGGCCGAAGCCGAAGCCGGTCGAATACGGCTATCGCCGCACGATCTTCGGGCGGGTGATCCAGGTCGTGGTCGGAAACCCGGTCATGCCCTTCGTGGCGATCATCGCGGCGGTCGGGCTCATGGCGGGCTCCGTCATGCTTTTCCAGACATACGGCAAGGGCGTGGAGTTCTTCGTCAAGACGGAGCCGGAGCGGGCGATCATCCATGTCCGCGCCCGCGGCAACCTCTCGCTGGCGGAGAAGGACCGGCTGGTGCGGCAGGTCGAAGAGGAGGTGCAGGGGATCGAGGGCGTCTCCGCCGTTTTCGCCTTCGCAGGCAAGGGCGGGCTCGACCAGCAGGGCAATTCCGCGCCTTCGGACGCGATCGGGCAGGTCCAGCTCGAGCTCGCGCCCTGGGGGACGCGGCCGCACGGCGACGAGATCCTCGAGGAGGCCTCGCGCCGGGTCGCGCGCGTGCCGGGCGTGATCGCCGAACTTTCGATCCAGAAGGACGGGCCGCAGCAGGGCAAGCCGATCCAGCTTCGCCTCTCGACGCCGGACTGGGAGACGCTGATGGCGGTCTCCGCCGCCGCGCGGGCCGGGTTCGAGCAGGTGGACGGACTTGTGGCGGTGGATGACACGCGCCCCCTCCCCGGCATCGACTGGGAGATCGACGTGGACCGGGAGATGGCGGGCCGGTTCGGGACGGACATCGCCACCATCGGCACCATCGTCCAGCTCGTCACCCGCGGCGCCCTGCTGGACACGATCCGGCCGGACGACAGCGACGACGAACTCGACATCCGCGTGCGCTTCCCCGAGCAGGACCGGCTCCTCTCCACGCTCGAACAGCTGAAGCTGCGGACGAGCCAGGGGCTCGTCCCGCTCTCCAACTTCATCGAAATCCGCCCCTCCCCCAGCATCGGAGAGATCGCGCGCTTCGACACCGTGCGCTACATTGACGTGCGCGCGGACCTCGCGCCGGGCGTGAACGCCAACGAGAAGATCGCGGAGATCACCGCCTGGCTGGAGGCGAACCCCCTCCCGCCCGGCGTGACCTGGAGCTTCCGCGGCGATCAGGAGGAGCAGGCGGAAAGCATGGCCTTCCTCGGCTTCGCCTTCATCGGCGCGCTCGGCCTCATGTTCGCGATCCTGCTGGCGCAGTTCAATTCGGTCTACAATTC
>JAUHWJ010000367.1 GCA_030424705.1 Alphaproteobacteria bacterium
TAGACGGAGAGGCCGCCGATCATGCTGTCGGGGCGCGAGAAGTAGACATATTCGAAGATGCAGAATTTCGGCCGGGCGGCGGGGAAGGGCCGCTCCGAACTCACGCCCTCGCGCGTGATGACGACCATCTCCCCCGGCTCCACCTCCCGTACGAACTCGGCCCCGACAATGTCGAGCGCGCAGGTCTCGGAGGAGAGCACCCAGCCATCGCCGAGCTTGCCAAGGACGAGGGGGCGGACGCCGAGCGGGTCGCGGATGCCGATCAGCTTCGTCCGCGTCATGGCGATGAGGGAATAGGCCCCCTCCACCCGACGCAGCGCGTCCTTCATCCGCTCCGCGATGGTGCGCTGGATCGAGCGGGCCATGAGGTGGAGGATGCATTCCGTGTCCGACGAGGACTGGAAGATCGCCCCGCGCTCGATCAGCTCCTCCCGCAGCGCCTCGGCGTTCGTCAGGTTGCCGTTATGGGCGAGCGCGAAGCCGCCGCGGGCGAATTCGGCGTAGAGCGGCTGCACGTCCCGTATCGCGGTGCCGCCCTTGCCGCCGGCCGTTGAATAGCGGACATGGCCGATGGAGACGGCGCCGGGCAGGCCGCGCATCACTTCGGCGCGCGTAAAGTTGTCCCGCACATAACCCATGCGGCGGGCCGAGTTGAACCGGCCCTCGACCGGATCGTAGGCGACGATCCCGCCCGCCTCTTGCCCGCGATGCTGGAGCGCATGGAGCCCGAGGGCGACGAAATTCGCCGCATCCTGCACGCCGAAGACGCCGAAGATGCCGCATTCCTCATGCAGCTTGTCGTCGAAGGGCGTCTCCGCCTCGATTTCGATCTGGGCTTCGGGGCCGGGTTCGGGCGATGCGGGCATGGGGCGATCCTCGACTCGGTCCGTCACAGCGCAGTCATATAGGGGCGGGGCGGGCGCGAGTCGATCATCCCGGCTCAGGCCGCAGCCTCGACGCAGCCGCCCATCAGCCGGTCGATCCGGGTCTGTAGCCAGTCCGGCACCTCGGTCGGCGCCAGCGCCTCCAGCGCCTTCGCCGCATCCCCTATCAGCGCGATGCTGGCGGACTGGTCGATCATCGCCACGCGCTCCGTATCGGTGATGACGAGGTTGTAGAGGAGATAGACCACGGCGACGAGCGCAACCCCGCGGGCGATGCCGAAGACGAAGCCGAGCCCCTTGTCCACCGCCGCCAGCGGCGTCGCGTGGATCGCGGAGGAGAGGACCGGGGTGAAGAAGGAGAGGACGATGAGCGACACGCCGAACACCGCGACGAAGGAGGCGAGGGCCGTCATCGTGCAGGAGGAGCGGAGGAAATCCCCCAGATAGGGCGTCTCCAGGATCAGGGGGGAGACCATCGGCGCGAAATAGAAGGAAAGGAAGGCCGCGGCGATCCAGCCGCCGATCGCCAGCGCTTCCCGCACGAAGCCGCGGTTGAAGGCGAGGAAGGCGGAGACGAGCACCACCAGCGCCACCACCGCATCCGCCATCGTCAGCGACATGCGCCCCCCGTCATCCGCTTCGCCATATCGCGTCCCCTCATCCCGGCGCCACGAGGGCGAGAAGCCCGTCGAGATCGGCGACCGTCTCCACCCTCATGCCCGATTCGCCGGGCTCCTGCACCATTGTCGGCGCCCAGACGGAGGTAAAGCCCAGCTTCGAGGCTTCGCGGAGCCGCGCCGGGGCCTGCGAGACGGGGCGGACGGCGCTGGAGAGGCTCACCTCGCCGAAGATCGCGACCTCGGGCGGGATCGGCGCGTCCCGATGAGCGGAGAGGACGGCGGCGGCGACGGCGAGGTCCGCCGCCGGCTCCGAGATGCGGAGCCCGCCGGCGACGTTGAGGAACACGTCCATCCCCGCGAGGCTGACGCCGCAGCGCGCCTCCAACACTGCAAGGATCATGGAGAGGCGGCCCGAATCCCAGCCGATCACGTTCCGCCGCGGCGTGCCGAAGGGAGAGGAGGCGACGAGCGCCTGGAATTCGACGAGGACGGGCCGCGTTCCCTCCACCCCGGCGAAGACGGCGGAGCCGGGCGTGCGCGCCTCGCGCCCGGCGAGGAAGAGCTGCGAGGGGTTGGAGACCTCCCGCAGGCCCCGGTCCGACATCTCGAAGACGCCGATCTCGTCCGCCGCGCCGAAGCGGTTCTTCACTGCGCGGAGGATGCGGAACTGGTGCCCTCGCTCGCCCTCGAAATAGAGCACGGTGTCCACCATGTGCTCGACCACGCGCGGGCCGGCGATCTGCCCGTCCTTCGTCACATGGCCGACGAGGATGACGGAGACGCCGCGTCGCTTGGCGAAGCCGGTCAGCTCATGCGCCACGGCGCGGACCTGGGAGACGGAGCCGGGCGCGCTCTCCACATTGTCTGGATCGAATCGATCACCGCGAGGGCGGGGCGCTCCGCCTCCAGCGTCGTCAGCACGTCGCGGAGATTGGTGGCGGCGGCGAGGAGGACGGGCGCATCCGCGAGGCCGAGCCGTGCGGCGCGCATCCGGATCTGGCCCAGCGCCTCCTCGCCCGAGACATAGACCGTCTTCGCCCCCGCGCGCGCCAGCCCGGCCGCCGCCTGGAGGAGAAGCGTGGACTTGCCGATGCCCGGGTCGCCGCCGACGAGGATGGCGGAGGACGGCGCGAGGCCGCCGCCGAGCGCCCGGTCGAATTCCGCGATGCCGGTCGAAAGGCGCGGCGGCTCCGGCTCCTCCCCCGCGAGCGGGTGGAGGGGGACGGCGCGGCCCTTCTGCGGCCCGAGCGTCTTCGAGGCGGGGCCGGCGGCGGAAAGGCCGGAATCCTCGACCACGGAATTCCACGCCCCGCATTCCTCGCAGCGCCCGGCCCATTTGCGGTGAACCGCGCCGCAGGCGGCGCAGACGAAGGCGGCGGGCTTAGCCATGCCGCCGCGCCGTCAGGTGCGAGAGGAGCAGCGAGGCGAGCGCGCAGGCGGCGAAGAGCCAGAGGCCCCAGCGGCTCTCAACGCTCACGAAGCCGGCGCCCTGAGCCACGACGATGTAGAGCGCGACGAGAAAGACCTCCGCCATCGAGAACTTGCCAACGAACTCGACGAGCGGCAGCGCCCGCGCCGGCAATCGCCCGAGATGGATCGCGGCGAGGGCCAGAGTCTTGGCGTAAGGTAGCACGAGCGCGAAGAGCGCGACGAGGAGCGCGAGCGCCGTCTCCTCGCCCCAGAGCGCGGCTAGGCCGGAGAGGATGCTCACCTCCTCCCCGCCGAAGAGCGGCAGAAGCCGCGCCTCGGCCAGCGGCGCGGCCCAGGCGACGGGGTAGAGGAGGAGGAGCGAGAGGTTGGCCCAGAAAAGGGGCGAGGCGCTCACCGCACGGCCTCGATCGGCCCCTCTTCGCGCCCGTGGATGAACTGGTCGAGAAAGGCGTTCCCGCTCCGCTCGATCTCGCCCACCGGGCCTTCCCATTGCACGCGACCTTCGTGGATCATCGCTACCCGGTCCGCGATCTCCACCACCGAGCGCATGTCATGCGTGATTGTGATGGCGGTGGCGCCCGTCTCCGTCACCAGCGCGCGGATCAGCTTGTTGATGACGCTCGCCATGATCGGGTCGAGCCCGGCCGTCGGCTCGTCGAAGAACATGATCTCGGGGTCGGC
>JAUHWJ010000368.1 GCA_030424705.1 Alphaproteobacteria bacterium
GGCGGTCTCGGCGGACGGCGTCCATCTCGATTCTCAGCATCCCTGGGCGCGGCGCGGATAGCCGCGCGCTCCGCCGCCGCTCCCCGACACGCTCGCGACTGTCCATCAGGCGCCCCGCCGACGCAGGGCGCCCGATAACCCGCCGGCGCCGCCCGGCGCCCCGCGCCATAACGGCGGAGTGGGGCGCCTGATAGGGGCGCCGGGCGCGCCCGTAGGGGCCGCGCCGCGCGATGCGGCGCCGCCCCGTGGCGCCCCGCGCTCTCGCGCCCGATGCAAGCGCGAAAAATGCCCCGCCGCCCTGTTTCCGCTCGCTCGGCGCCTCGCCGCCCCGGTCCAGGCGCACGCTCGCGCCGCCCTGCGCCAGCTGGCGCGGGTCCGGAATCGCAAACCGCCCGGCGATGCTCTCGCCTGGCGGATCGAAGACGACGCCGCGGGCGTGCGTCGCGCTCGAGCTCATGTCGCCTTCACGGTCAGAACGCGCTGATGATCGCGCAGCTCACGAGGAACACGAAGATCCCGATCACGAAGTTGCGGAGCGGATCGCTGTCATCGAGCTTCGGCGTGGGCGGCTTCGCCTCCGCTCTCGGCGCCGCCGCGGCCTTGACCGCTTCGATCTCGCGCTTCCGCGTTCTCGCCTCGACCTTGGCCTGTAGGCCGAGCATCTTGTCGAACTCCTTGCGCGTGTCGGCCCGCGCGAGGATCACGTCTCCGGTGTCGAGCTCGATCCGGAAGGTCGCCGAGGTCGTCGCGCCGGAGCGGAGCGCGGCGCCCGCCACGGCGCCGACTCCGCCAAGGAGCACGCCGCCCGCGAGCGCGCCGACCGCCATCTTGCCGCCGCTCCGCTTCGCCGCTTCTGTGACGATCGGGACGCTGACAATCTTGTCGGTGATGGTCTCGGACCCGATCAGCTTCTTCTCGAGTTAGACGAAGCTGAAACTGAACCTGATCTCCTTCGAGCGCGGGATGCTGCTTTCGATCACGGTGATCGCCGTGACGCCTCTCCCTAGATGCTGGCCGGCGTCACTTCGACGCCCGGCCATGCGGCTTCTGCTCGCTCATAGATGTCCTCGAGCGAAATCTGGATGGTCTCGGGCCCGTCTTCGCCCTCGGCCGCGCCGCGGATCGCCGTCGCGGTTCCGACAAGATAGCGCAGCTTCTCCGAGCCGATCTCCATGATGATCGCGACGGAGTCGGACGCGACATGCGCGCCGAACTCCACAAGGAAGTCGATCTCCACTTCGTCGTCGTCGTTCATGCGGATCGACGGCAACCCGCCGTCGGCGTCGTCCTGATAGAGGACGACGAGTCCGTTCTCTTCTGCCCAGTCCGTGCCTTTGATGCTGCCCGCCCATTCGATGAAGGCGTCGAGGTCGCGGGGCTTGAAGTGGTTCGAGCGCCACGATCCGAAGTAGTTGGCCATGATCCTGTTCTCCTGTGGTTGTCAGATGATGCGCCAGCTGACCGTCTCGGTCAGCCAGATTTCCGAGCCGTCGACGGCGGTCGAAAGGAACGTCGCCGTCGCGATGAAGTTGACCCGACAGCCGCAGGCGGCGCGGTCGCATCCGCAATCCTGCGTCGCCAGCGTCTCGACGAACCCGCGCCGGACATACTCGCGATAGGATTGCGAGCGCGATCCGGCCTCGGTGGCGACGACGCTCCACCAGGTCGCCTCGGTCTCCTCGGTGCTCGTCGAGTCCGCCAGGACGTTCGGCTTGAACGTCGCGCGCTTGATCGCCTCCGCCTTGGCGACCACAACCCGCCGCGCGTCGCTGCGGATGCGTCCGTCATGCCCGCGAAGCCACATGCCGACGTCGAGCGTCGGCGCAATGTGATTTCCGCGCCGCAGATCGTCCGCGACGCCGGGCGCGCAGCCGGCGATCTCGGTCGCCGTCACATAGGTCTTCGTGGTCATGAATGATCCTCCTGGGCGGCGTCGAGCGACGGCGCGAGCGCGCGGCGCTCGCACTCGGCCAGCTCGGCAATGTCGATCTCGGCGGAGATGGCGTAGAGGTCGTAGCCCTCGATGTCGGTTCCGGCCTGGCGCGCCTCCCTCGCGATCAGCGTGCAGGCCCGGATCGCCGATGCCGCTCGATGCGTGCCGAGCAGGATCGGCCAGGGAGACGTCTCCGCCAAGGCGAAGACGTGGAACAGGCGCTCGCGTCGCGCCCGGTTCGGTGTCTGGTTGCAAGTCATTGTCGATTTTCCGGTGGTAGGATGAAGAAGGGCAGGCCGCGCGACGGATCGCCGACGCCCTGCCTGTCCGTTCAGGCGTTGAGCGAGAAGTATTGGACCCCGTCGCCCTCGACGAAGCTGTTGAAGGCGTAATACGGATACGGCGTCCAGCCGTTCTTCCGGCAGAAATGGACATACCGTTGCCGTCCGTATTCGACGACCCGGTCCGCCGTCGTGGCGAAGACCGCCTCGAACTCGAGCGAGAAGGTCTGCTTCGCCCCGTCCTTCGCGGTGGCGACAAGCGGCTCGATGCGGAACTTCGTGCCGGCCGGGATCACCGTCTCGGCGAGCACGTCGGGCTCGTTCTCGTCCAGCAGCGGGAGCCAGTTGACGCCCTCGTCGTCAAGAACCGTGTGGGTCTCGCCGTCGACGAAGATGTTGAAGATGCGGCCCTCCGCCTCGAGCTCGTCCATTGCGGCGTTAAAGGCCGCATCTATCAGTCGTGATGATGGTGACGACATTCGCAGTCCCTTTCTTCTATCCAGCGTTGCTTTATTGCCCCGCTTGTCACCTAATATATAAGTAGAGCGCGAAATTATATCAATAATAGAATACAAGTAAGGTCCATTTATTGACTGACGGCTGAACTGACTATAGTTGAGGCGCGGACGAGGCCGAAGACTGGCGGCGCAATGGCGCAAGACCAGGCGCGCGGACCAGGCGCGCGACCGGCCGGTCAAGGCGCAATGTCGATTTCGCGGCGCCTGGCGCGACGGGCTTCGATCTCGCCTCGACGTCGCGCATGAGCCTCGCGACCGGGATCGAGCGAGACCTCCCGCGGGTCCAGGCGCGCGCCCCAGGCGCAACATGGTCCAGGACGAAGGCAATGTCGGTTTCGCGACAGCTGACGCATCGCGTCTCGAGCTCGACGCAACGTCGATTTCGCGACGCCGGTTGCGCGCGCCGTCAATATCAATTCCGCGAAGCAATGTGGATTTCGCGGCGCCCGTCGCGCGACAGGTCGATTTCGGGTCGGAATCCGCGTCGCCGTCTCCGACGCCCGCCCCGCCGCCCCGCCGCCGCCGCCCCGCCGCCGCCGCCTCGATCGGCCGCGCCGGGCGCTGGCGCCCCGCTCCGCCGGGCGCTGGCGGCCCCGCTCAGCCGCCTCACCGGACGCCGCCCGGCCGGGCGCTGGCGCCTCGCCGCCCCGCCGCCGGGCGCTGGCGCCCCGCCGCCGCCCCGCCGGGCGCTGGAATCAAAACGGGGCGCCCCGTCGGGCGCCCCGTCACAAAAGAATAGGGGCGCCCGACGGACGCCCCATGAAAGAGAACGGGCGCCCCTAGGGGCGCCCGCTCAGATCAGGCGAAGAACTCGAGCGCCGCCTTCTCGCGCCGCGTCATGTGCGCCTTACGCGCCGCCGCCGACCGATCGACCTTCAC
>JAUHWJ010000369.1 GCA_030424705.1 Alphaproteobacteria bacterium
CCGCCACCTACGAGCACGAGCTTCTCGCGCCGGAACTCTCGCGCAAGCGGATGCTCCCGTACAAGGCGGTGATTCACGCCCGCGATTTCGGCGAGTTCGACGACTGGGTGCGGCATGAGGGGGAGGAGTTCCTCCTCGTCCTCTCCGGCTCGATCCGGCTCTACACCGAGTTCTACGAGCCGGCGGAGCTGGGCGAGGGGGACAGCGCCTATTACGACGGGGCGATGGGCCATTGCGTGATCTCGACCGGGCCGGAGGACGCGACGATCCTCTGGGTGACGACGAGCTGAGGGGGCGGAAAATCGCCCTGCGGCGGGGGGTTGCGGAGGGCGCGGATTCGCGTATGTTCCGCCTCTCTTTTTCAGGGGCCGAGGGACGTTCGCAGGGCGCGGGCGGAGCGGAAGCCCGAATGCCGGCGCGGACCGGCGCGATGAAGGATCAGGATCATGGCGGTCCCCCAGAACCGAAAGACCCCGTCCAAGCGCAACATGCGCCGGAGTCACGACGCGCTGAAGGCGACGTCCTATCTCGACTGCCCGAATTGCGGCGAGCTGAAGCGCCCGCACCATGTGTGCGGCGCCTGCGGCCACTATGCGGGCAAGGAAGTCGTGGCGATGACGCCGGAAGTCGACCTCGAAGAGGACGCGGCGTAAGGCGGCGCAGATCCCGCGCCCTTCCGGCGCGGGCGCGGAGGCGGTGACGGAATGGACGGCAAGACGGTCATTTCCGTCGACACGACCGGCGGAGACCGCGGGCCAGGGACGATCCTCGCGGGGCTCTCCAAGTCGGCGAAGAAGAACCCGGCGATCCGTTTCATCCTGCACGGGGACGAGGCGACGCTCGACGGGCTTCTTCGCCGTCGCCCGACTCTGCGCTCCATCTCCGAGATTCGCCATGCCGGCGGCGTCGTGCCGATGGACGCGAAGCCTTCCTACGTCATCCGCCATGCGGCTGGAACCTCGATGCTCGGCGCGCTCGATTCTGTGCGCTCGGGCGAGGCGCAGGTCGCCGTGAGTTGCGGCAATACCGGCGCGCTGATGGCGCTCTCCATGCTACGGCTCCGCACCGCGCCGGGGGTTGACCGGCCGGCTATCGCGGTGACGTGGCCGAGCCATGCGCCCCACGGCTACAACATTGTGCTCGATGTCGGCGCCGACGTGCGGGCGGACGCGCACACCATGGCCGAGTTCGCGGTTATGGGGGCGGAATACGCCCGGCTCTCCTTCAACCTCGCGCGGCCGCGCGTCGGCGTCCTCAATGTCGGGTCGGAGGACACGAAGGGCCGGCCTGATATTCGCGAGGCGGCCGCGCTGATCGGGGAGATCGGCCCGGCGGCCGGGGAGTTCGAGTTCGTCGGCTTCGTCGAGGGGGGCGACATCGTCTCCGACCGGGTGGACGTGGTCGTGACGGACGGGTTCACCGGCAACATCGCGCTGAAGACGGCGGAGGGCACGGCGCGGTTCATAAACGAATCGATGCGTCAGGCCTTTTCCAAGGGAATCCTCTCCCGCCTCGCCGCGCTGATCGCGCTCGGCTCGCTCACGCGGCTGAAGAAGCGGATCGACCCGCGGCGGGTGAACGGGGGCGTCTTCCTCGGGCTCAACGGCGCGGTGGTGAAGAGCCACGGCTCGGCGGACGCGACCGGCGTCGCCGCCGCGGTGAAGCTCGCCTTCCGCATGGGCGAGACCGGATTCGCCCGCCGGGTGGCGGACCGGGTGGCGCTGCTCCCGGCCGGGCGACGCGCCGTCGCGGCCGACGGGCATGGCGGCTGAGGCTGCGAGGGGGATGAGACCGCAATGACCGTAACGCGCGCCGTCGCCCTCGGCTGCGGCCATTACCTCCCCGCCCGCATCGTCGAGAACGCGGAATTCGCCGATCAGGTGGAGACGTCCGACCAGTGGATCCGGGAGCGGACGGGGATCGAGCGACGCCATTTCGCCGCCGAGGGCGAGGCGACCTCCGACCTCGCCATCGCTGCCGCGCGCGCCGCGCTCGCCCATGCTGGGATCGAGGGGCGGGAGATCGACGCGATCATCCTCGCCACCGCGACGCCGGATGCGACCTTCCCCGCCACCGCGACCCAGGTGCAGCAGGCGATCGGCGCCGGCGGATTCGCCTTCGACGTACAGGCCGTCTGCGCCGGCTTCATGTATGCGCTGGCGACGGCTGACGCGCTGATCCGCGGCGGGCAGGCGCGCACGATCATGGTGATCGGGGCCGAGACCTTCTCCCGCATTCTCGACTTCACGGACCGGCGCACCTGCGTCCTCTTCGGCGACGGCGCGGGCGCGCTAATCCTGCGTGCGGAGGAGGGGACGGGCGGGAACGGGGATCGCGGCGTGCTGGGCGTGAAGCTCCGCTCGGACGGCGCGCATCGCGAGCTCCTCTATGTGGATGGCGGCCCCTCGACCACCGGCAAGGCCGGGAAGGTGCGGATGGAGGGGCCCGAAGTCTTCAAGCACGCCGTGGTGAAGCTCGCGGACATCGCGCACGAGGTGATGGAGGCGGCGGGCGTCTCGGGCGCGGATGTCGCCTGGATGGTGCCGCACCAGGCCAATCTCCGCATCATCGCCTCGACTGCGAAGAAATCCGGCCTGCCGATGGAGAAGGTGGTTGTTACGGTGCAGGAGCACGGCAACACCTCCGCCGCCTCGATCCCCCTCGCGCTCTCCGTCGCGGTGGCGGACGGGCGCATCCGGCGCGGCGATCTCCTCCTCATGGAGGGCATCGGCGGGGGCCTCGCCTGGGGCGCCGCGCTGCTCCGCTGGTAGGCGTTCGCAGCCGCGGAAAGACCGCTTTGCAAGCCGTTGATATTGACTCTCTTTCACCGTTGGGTGACGGTTCGACTCTGTCGCGGCGAAATTCGGCCTGCGCTGATTAGATTGAAGTCTTCGCATGACGGGGGGAGGCGGCCTCATGGCGAAAACGCTTACACGCGCGGACCTCAGCGAGGCGGTGTACCGCGCTGTCGGTCTCTCGCGCAACGAATCCGCCGATCTGGTGGAGAGCATCCTGCAGCATATCTCCAACGCCGTCGTCGCGGGGGAGACCGTGAAGATATCCTCCTTCGGCACGTTCAGCGTGCGGGAGAAGGGGGCCCGGATGGGCCGCAATCCGAAGACGGGCGAGGAAGTTCCGATCGAGCCGCGCCGCGTGCTCGTCTTCCGCCCCTCGCACATCCTCAAAGACAAGATCAACGGGGCCTGAGCCGATGCAGGAAGACCGCGCGCGCAGGATTGAGGGGACGGCGGAGGAACGCGCCGCGCCCGAGAAGGCCGCCGAGGCCTTCCGGACGATCAGCGAGGTCGCCGAGCTGCTCGACACGCCCGCCCATGTCCTGCGCTTCTGGGAGAGCAAGTTCTCCCAGATCAAGCCGCTGAAGCGCGGCGGCGGCCGGCGCTATTACCGCCCTGAGGATGTGGCGCTGCTGCGCGGCATCCGCGGCCTGCTCTATGACGAGGGCCTGACGATCAAGGGCGTGCAGAAGGTTCTGCGCGAGCGGGGGCAGCGCCATGTCGCCGGCGTTGCGGCCCCGGAAGCGCCCGCTCCGGCCCCGGCCGCCGCCCCCGTTTCGGCCCCCGCTTCCGCCGATGTGGAGGCGACGGTC
>JAUHWJ010000370.1 GCA_030424705.1 Alphaproteobacteria bacterium
CGAAGCGCGTGACGGCCACTGCCGCGGAGCGGGTTTCCACCATGGCCGCCATTTCGGGGATAAGCGTGACGCCGATCCCCGCCCCCACCATCTGCACCAAGGTCGAGAGCGAGCTTCCGTCCAGCAGTTCCCGCGGCGGCGCAGGCTTCATGGCGCAGAAAGCGAGAGCTTGGTCGCGGAAGCAATGGCCTTCCTCAAGAAGCAACAGCCGCATCTCGCGGAGCGCTGCGGGCCCGGGCGCGGGCCTACCTGCTTCGGAGACGGGGCGAACGAGCAGGAACTCCTCGGAAAAAAGCGGCGCCTCCTCGAAGGCCGGCTCGGAGACCGGAAGGGCGACGATCGCAGCGTCGAGCCTCCCCTCCGAAAGCTCCACCATCAGCTTCGGCGTCACCGTCTCCCGCACATGGATGTCGAGCGCCGCGCTCGCGGCGGTCAGGTCCGCAACGATCCGCGGCAGAAGGTACGGCGCGACGGTCGGGATCACGCCGAGGCGGAGGCGGCCGCTCAACCTCCCGCGCGCTGCGCGGGCAAGGTCTTCGAGTTCGTCTAGGGAGCGGAGGATCGCCCGGGCCCGCGTCGCGAACCGCTCGCCGAACCCGGTCAAAGAGACGTGCCGAGCCCCTCTCTCAAACAACGGCGCGCCGAGGCCCTCCTCCAGATCCCTGATCTGCATGGACAGCGCCGGCTGGGAAACGGCGCAGGCCTCGGCAGCGCGGCCGAAATGCCCGTGGCGCGCGAGCGCATCGAAGTATCGGAGCTGACGGACAGTTAGGCCATTCATAAGATACCCTTATCATAGCGATCAGAAAACACAACTTCCTCTAATCATCCTCGTCTGCTAGGACCCTTCGTGACGAAGCGAGGAATCGCCGCAAGCGTGCGGTTATGCGCCCCGCCTCGCGCAGTGATCGAATGCAGCCAGAATCGGAGAGCGACATGGACGGAAACGATATCGGCGGCGGCAAATGCCCCTTCACCGGCGGCGCCAGCGTCAGCTTCGGCGCCCGCTCGAATGCGGATTGGTGGCCGAACCAGCTCAACCTGCGCATCCTGCATCAGAATTCCACCCTGTCGGACCCGATGGACAAGGGCTTCGACTACGCGCAGGCCTTCAAGGCGCTGGACCTCGCGGCGGTGAAGCGCGACCTCACCGCGCTCATGACGGATTCGAAGCCGTGGTGGCCGGCAGATTACGGGCACTATGGTCCGTTTTTCATCCGCATGGCCTGGCACAGCGCCGGCACTTACCGCACGGGCGACGGGCGCGGCGGCGCCGGCGCCGGCTCGCAGCGCTTCGCGCCGCTCAACTCGTGGCCCGACAACGGCAATCTCGACAAGGCGCGTCGCCTCCTCTGGCCGATCAAGCAGAAATACGGCAAGGCGCTTTCCTGGGCCGACCTGATGATCCTCGCCGGCAACGTCGCCATCGAATCGATGGGCGGGCGGACTTTCGGCTTCGGCGGCGGTCGCGCCGATATCTGGGAGCCGGAGGAGGACGTCTACTGGGGCGCCGAGGCCGAATGGCTCGCGACGTCGGACAAGCCGAACAGCCGCTATTCCGGCGAGCGCGATCTAGAGAACCCGCTCGCTGCAGTGCAGATGGGCCTCATCTACGTCAACCCGGAAGGGCCTGACGGCAAACCCGATCCGCTCGCCTCCGCGCATGACATCCGCGTGACCTTCGCGCGCATGGCGATGAACGATTACGAGACGGTTGCGCTCACCGCCGGCGGCCACACCTTCGGCAAGGCCCACGGCGCCGGCCCGGCGGACCATGTCGGCCCCGAGCCGGAAGGCGCGCCGCTTGAAGCCATGGGCATGGGCTGGCTCAGCTCCTACAAGAGCGGCAAGGGCTCCGACGCTATCACCAGCGGCATCGAGGGCGCGTGGACGGCGAACCCGACGAAATGGGACATGGGCTATTTCGACGTTCTCTTCGGCTACGAGTGGGAGTTGGTGAAGAGCCCCGCCGGCGCCTGGCAGTGGGCGGCGAAAGACCTGGAGCAGGACGACATGGCGCCGGATGCAGAGGACGCCTCCAAGCGCGTTCCGCTGATGATGACGACCGCGGACATGGCGATGCGGATGGATCCGGCCTACGAGAAGATCTCCCGCCATTTCCACAAGAACCCGGACGAGTTCGCGGACGCCTTCGCCCGCGCCTGGTTCAAACTGACGCATCGCGACATGGGCCCGAAGGTCCGCTATCTCGGCGCCGAGGTCCCGGCGGAGGACCTGATCTGGCAGGATCCGATCCCTGCGGTCGATCATCCGCTGATCGACGCGGCGGACGCGAAGGCGCTGAAGGCGAAGATTATCGCCACGGGACTGCCGACCGTCGAGCTCGTGAAGGCCGCCTGGGCCTCCGCCTCCACCTTCCGCGGGTCGGACAAGCGCGGCGGCGCCAACGGCGCGCGCATCCGGCTCGCCCCGCAGAAGGACTGGGAGGTGAACGAGCCCGAGACGCTCGGCAAGGTACTCGCGGCGCTCTGGGGCGTGAAGGCCGAGTTTGACGGCTCCGCGACGGGCGGCAAGCGCGTGTCTCTCGCCGATCTCGTTGTCCTCGCCGGCTGCGCCGGCGTCGAGGCGGCGGCGAAGGCGGCGGGGCATGAGGTCGAAGTCCCGTTCGCGCCCGGCCGCACGGATGCGACGGCGGAGCAGACCGACATCGAGTCCTTCGAGGTGCTGGAGCCGGCGGCGGACGGGTTCCGCAACTACCAGAGCCGGGAATTCTCCATCTCCGCCGAGGAGATGCTGATCGACCGGGCCCAGCTCCTGACGCTGACAGCGCCGGAGATGACGGCGCTCATGGGCGGCATGCGGGCGATGGGTGCGAATTTCGGCGGGACGAAGCACGGCGTGCTGACGGACCGGCCCGGCGCGCTGACGACGGACTTCTTCGTCAACCTGCTCGACGACGGCACCGAGTGGAAGCCCGCCGCCTCCCGCGGGCTCTACGAGGGGAAGGACCGGGCGACGGGCGCGGTGAAGTGGACGGGCACGCGGGTCGATCTCGTCTTCGGCTCGAACTCGCAGCTGCGGGCGCTGGCCGAGGTTTACGCCTCTGCCGATGCGGGCGAGAAGTTCGTGAAGGACTTCGTCGCCGCGTGGACCAAGGTCATGAACGCCGACCGGTTCGACCTCGCCTGAGCGAAACCGAATGAGAAGCAGGGCGGCGGCGCGGTAAGCGCCGCCCCTCGTCTTTCTCCGCCGTCAGACCCCCGCGAGCGCGGCGATGTTGATGAGCCCGCGCGTCGTCGCCGCGGGGGTCACGATATGGGCCTTGCCGTCGAGCCCCATCAGGATCGGGCCGACGCCCATGCCCTTGCCCACCGTCTTCAGGAGGTTGCGGGCGACGGAGGCGGCGGAGGCGTTCGGCATGACGAGGAGGTTGGCGGCTCCCTTCAGCCGGCTCTCGGGGAAGATGCGGGCGCGGATTTCCGGGTCCATCGCCGTGTCGGCGTGCATCTCGCCCTCATACTGGAAGTCGGCCCCGGCCGCGTCCATCAACTCCACCGCGCGGCGCATCTTCGCCGCCTCGGGCTGGTTCACCGAGCCGAAATTCGAGTTCGAGATGAAGGCAGCCTTCGGCTCCTGATTAAAGT
>JAUHWJ010000371.1 GCA_030424705.1 Alphaproteobacteria bacterium
GGCTGTCCATCCCCCATCCGAGCCCCGCGCCGACGAGAATGCCGGTCACCAGGTCGATCGTCATGCGCCAGCCGAACCCGGCGGCGGAAAACTTGCCCTTCGGCGCGGGCGGCGGCGGTTTCCGCGCATCGCGCGCCGCCTCGATCCGCGCGGCGAGGGATTTGAGGGGGTCATCCGGGGGTCGCGTCGTCACGTCGCGCCGCCTCCGCTCGCCTCTGGGCCCTCTCCTCGCCGGGGCGGACATTAGGCCGGCCGGGTGCGCTGCGTCAATGCCGCATGCGGATTTGGCGAAAAGCCTCAAGTATATGAAATCAATATGTAATTCCTTACCTGCGACAGGCCGGCGCAGGGGCGCCGCAGAATCGCCCTTGCGGCGGCGCGAACAAACCATACCATACGGTATTGCACGAACGGAGCCGGAGAAACGTGAATGGCGCGCCTCGGGCGGGAGGACTGGCTGGAGCTCGGGCGCGCGGCGCTCGAGGAGGAGGGGCCTCCGGGCCTGACGGTCGAGGCCCTGACGCGCCGCGCGGGCCGCACCCGCGGCTCCTTCTACCACCACTTCGAGAGCCAGGGCGCCTTTCTCCGCGCGCTGGCGGAGGAATGGGCCGCGTCGGGCGGCGAGGGCCTCGCGGCGGAGCGCGGCCTCCGCGCACTCCCCGAGGCGGCGGAGGCCGTCGCCGCCGCCGACGCCGCCCGCCTCGCCCGGTTCCGCGCCGCGCTCCCCGCGCCGGGGCCCGAGGCCGAGGCCTATGCCGAAATCGCCCTCGCCCTCCGCCTCGGCGCAGTGCTCATGCCGGCGATGAATGAGGCGCGGCTCGCCGAACTCCATGCCCTCCTCGCCGCGATGGTCGAGGCGCACTGGCACGAATGAGCCGTGTCAGAGCGGCAGCGCAGTCGAATATTTCAGCTCCTTGAGCGAGAAAGAGCTGGAGGCCGAAGCGACGGAGGGATGCGTAAGCAGCCGCTCCATCAGGAACGCCTCATACTCCGCCACGCCGGCGACGCGGATCTTCAGCAGGTAATCCCGCCCGCCCGCGGTCGAATGGCATTCCATCACCTCCTCCGCCGCCGCGACGAAGCGCTCGAACGCCGCCCGCTTCTCCGCCGCATGGTCGCGCAGCGTCACGTCCGCGAAGACGCAGAGCCCCCGCCCGGCCTTCGCCGGGTCGAGCAGCGCGACGCGGGCGCGGATCAGCCCCGCCTCCTCCAGCGCCTTCACTCGCCGCCAGGCCGAGGCGGGGGAGAGCGCGGCGGCCTCCGCCAGCCGCTCCAGCGTCGCCCCCGAATCGGCCTGCAGCCGGCGCAGGAGCGCTCGATCGGCGGGAGAGAGGGGGATTTCTTCGCTCATTGACGTATGTCCGATAGGATTTCGCGCAGTCTGCATCGAAAGCGAGCAGTTTGAAAAGCATTTCCACCCTTTCCGCGGCACTCTCCCCGAAAGCCAGAGGAGAGACGCCATGCAAGCCGCACCCGCCCGCATCCGCCGCGAATCCGGCCCCGTCGCCGCCGATTTCACCATCGACCAGCGCTGGAGCGCCTATTCCCCCGAGGAACACGCGCGGTGGGACGCGCTGACGGCCCGCATGATGCGCCTCCTGCCCGGCCGCGCCTCCGCCGCCTTCCTGAAGGCGACGGAGAGCCTCTCCCTCTCCGAAGGCGGCATCCCCGATCTCGAGCGCCTGTCGGACCGATTGGAGGCGCGGACGGGCTGGCGCGTCGTCGGCGTGCCGGGCCTCGTGCCGGACGAGGTGTTCTTCGACCATCTCGCCAACCGCCGCTTCCCCGCCGGCTGCTTCATCCGGGACGAGGACGAGATGGACTACATCGAGGAGCCGGACATCTTCCATGACGTCTTCGGCCATGTCCCGCTCCTCGCCGATCCGGCCTACGCCGCCTTCATCCAGGCCTATGGCGAGGGCGGCCTCCGCGCCCTGAAGATCGGGCGGCTGACCGAGCTCGCCCGGCTCTACTGGCACACGATCGAATTCGGCCTCGTGCGGGAGGCGGAGGGGCTGCGCATCTTCGGCGCCGGGATCATGTCCTCCCCCTCCGAGACGGTCTTCGCGCTGGAAGACCCTTCGCCGAACCGGATCGAGTTCGACCTCGAACGCGTCATGCGCACCGAATACCGGATCGACGATCGGCAGCAGACCTATTTCGTGATCGAGAGCTTCGAGGCGCTGCTCGAAGCCGCGATGGCGGATTTCGGCCCGCTCTACGCCCGGCTGGCTGACGGCGCCGCCCTCCGCCCCGGCGAAATCGCGGTAGGGGACAGGGTTCTCCATCGCGGCACGATGGCGGCCTTCGGCGCGAAGGCGGCCTGAACTTCCTCACGAAGTCGTGAGCGCCGGCGCCTCGCCCGCCCCGGGCGGGGCGCCAGCTTTTCCGGCATGACCAGATTCGCCCCGCTGCTTCTCGCGCTCGCCCTCGCCGCCTGTTCCGGCGCGCCCGGCGCCAGCGTCGCGCCGGACGGCGCGATCAGCCGCAATACATGCAACACGATGGATTGGCGCGCCGTCGGCTTCAACCACGGTTATCGCGGGCTCGATCCGGAGGCGTCTTTCACGATGATGGAGAACCGCTGCGCCGGGCACGGCTTCCATGCCGACCGGGCGGGCTATTTCGAAGGCCATGTCGCCGGCGCGGCGCGGGCCGGCGGCTGACGCAAAGAAAAACGCCGCCCCGAAGGGGCGGCGTTCCGTCGGCGTGAGCCGAATTCAGCCGGAGATGGAGGCCACGGCGGTCTTGCCGCTGCGCTTGTCGATCTCGGTCTCGAACGTGACCTTCTGGCCTTCCTTCAGCGAGCGCATCCCTGCGCGCTCGAGAGCGGTGGCGTGGACGAACACGTCCTTGCCGCCGTCATCCGGCTGAATGAAGCCGTAGCCCTTGGTCTCGTTATAGAATTTCACAGTTCCGGTCGTCATTGGGTCGTCCTCTAGTCGCGCCTGCCGCGGGATTGCGGCTTTGCGGCGCAGTCCGATCTAGGAAACCCAACTCATTCCGCGGGCGTTGGCCCGAGCGTCATCGTCAGATAGTCCAGCCATCGTCTTTAGATTGTATATCCGAAAGCGGGGCCGAAAACAAGGCGATCACCGGAGCTTCGGCGGCCCCGCCAGGGGCGCGGGCGGTTGCGGGGCCGCCGGCTCGAAGCCGAAGCCCACGCGGCGCGCGGCGTCCAGCCGCCGGTCCCCCTCCTCCAGCACAGCGATGGCGAAGGCCGCGCGCTCCCCGCCCGCGAATCGCGCCGTCTCCGCCAGCGCCGCCACCGCCGCGCGCTCCGCCGCCGGTTCGGCGAGCCTGAGGCAGAGGAGCAATCCCTCCCCCTCCGCCCCGCAGAGCCAGGCCTCCGCCAGCGCCGGCCCGAGCCCGGCGAGCCGCGCGTCGATCCGCGCGAGAAGGTCGGGCTCCGCGCCGAACGGCTTCGTCAGCGTCACCCCGTCGCCCCGCGCCGCCTCGATCGGCTGGCGCAGCGCCTCCGCCGCCCATGCGAGCGCGGAGAGCGGCAGCACCGTCGCCGAGGGCGCATCGCCGAGATTGAGGCCGAGCTGCGCCCCCGCGCCTGAGCACATCTCCGCCAGCGCCCGCCCCGAAAGCG
>JAUHWJ010000372.1 GCA_030424705.1 Alphaproteobacteria bacterium
TCACCGGGGCGCCGGGGCCCGAACCCTCGTCGGTGGCGTGGATCCGGCGGCCGGGCGCGCCGTAGAGGCGGCCCAGCGGCGGGTAGGCCGCCTCCGCCGCCGCAGCGGTGACCGGCGCGCGAGGCGCGGCGCAGGCGGCGAGGGCCGTCACGGCGCCGCCGATCAGGAAGCTGCGTCTCCGCATCGGGCGCTCCTTTCCCTGGCCTCGCGCTCGGCGCAGGGAGCGCCGTCGCTTGCCAAGTCATATAGCGACGGCGAGCCGCTCCGCAAAGCGCGGGGCTCTCAGCGCCCGATCCGCTCGATGTCGTAGGGCGTCGTCTGGTAGATGCGGTTGATCCAGTTGCCGTATAGGAGATGGCCGTGGCTCCGCCAGGAATTGCGGGGCGGGCGGGCCGGGTCGTCCTGCGGAAAGTAGGCGGCGGGGATTGCGATGGGGGCTCCGGCGGCGACGTCCCGGTCGTATTCCTGCTTCAGCGTGTCGGCGTCATATTCGAGATGGTTGAACATGAAGAGCGAGTTCAGCGTCGGATCGTGCAGCAGGCAAAGGCCGGATGCGGGCGAGGAGGCGAGCACCTCGACGCCGGCTTTCAGCACGTCATCCTCCCGCACCTCCGTCCAGCGGCTGACCGGGGCGAGGAACCGGTCCGCCATCCCGGTCACGAACGGGGAGGCGGGGGCGCGGACCTCCTGCTCGAAACAGCCGAAGAGCTTCGCGCCGAGGTCGTATTTCGGGACGCCGTGGAAATGCCGGAGCATGGCCTGCCCGCCCCAGCAGACGGCGAAGGTGGAATGGACATGCGTGCGCGTCCATTCGAAGACCTGCTGAAGCTCGGGCCAGTAGGTCACCTCCTCGAAGGGCAGGTGCTCGATCGGGGCGCCGGTGATGATGAGACCGTCGAACTTCCGCTCCCGCGCCGCGGCGAAGGGCTGGTAGAAGGCGCGCATATGCTCGGCCGGCGTGTGCCGGCTCTCATGCTCCGTCATCCGAACAAGGGTCAGCTCGATCTGGAGCGGGCCGGCGCCGATGAGGCGGGCGAACTGCGTCTCCGTCTGCACCTTCTTCGGCATGAGGTTGAGGAGCGCGATCTGGAGCGGGCGGACATCCTGCCTCAGCGCGTCGTCCTCGTTCATCACCATCACGCCCTCGCGCACGAGGACGTCTCTGGCGGGGAGGTTGGCGGGGATCTTGATCGGCATGGCTTTCTCGCTCCGGAGGCCGGATTTACGGGCGGCGGCGCGGGCGCGCAAGCATCGCGCGGCTCACGCTTCCGCGCGCCGCTGCAACGCCGCCGAGACGAGGCGGGAGAAGTCCGCCCCCGTCTCGACGGCGGCGATGTCGTCGGCCTCGACGGTGACGCCCCAGTTGTCGGCGATGGCCTGATAGCGGGGGCGGCGATGGGCGAGGAGACGGGCGAAGCCGTAGCGGATGAAGGCGTCGGGATCGACGCGCGCCTCCTCCTCCCCGCTTTCGGCCAGATAGTCGGCCCAGACGGCGCGGAGGAACGCCTCCTGATAGTACATCGGTTTCGGCGCCCGGTCGAACCGGGCCTTCAGCGCGTCCTCATGAGCTTCGGTTCCGCGGATGTAGACGGGGAGCATGGACTGTCCGAGGCCGTTCAGCACGGGATCGCCTGGGTTTTCCGGCTCCACCACCTCGCAGAGCGAGCCCGACGTGTCGCAGACGAAATGGTCGTAGCGATAGAGCGCGCGCGCCCGCTCGATGAAGGTCGGCGCGTCCAGCATCGCGCGGATCTCCGCGGCGCGGTGAAGGCGCTGACGTTCGACATAGTCGGCGAAGGGGATGCCGCCCTTTTCCGGGTCGCCGGGCTTGCCGAGCCAGGTGGAGAGCGGCGTGAGGTTGTGGAAGGACAAGTTGGAGGCGATGTAGATGGAATCGGAGCGCAGAAGGTCCTGCAGGTAGGGATTCTTCATCGCCTCGCGCTTGAAATCGTCCGTGATTTCCTCGTTCACGTAGCGTGTGCCGATCCGATAATCGACGGAGTAGTGGAACCAGCCGCCTTCCTCGCGCAGGAGCGCGCTGATCCGCGTCTTGCCGACGCCGGACATGCCGATGAGCGCGACCGCCTTACGCGGCGCGCGTTCCCAGTCTTCCGCCGTCTCGTAGATCATGGACCGCTCCTTCCGCGCCCGCGTAGCGCGAAGCGCGGCCGCCTTCAATCCGCCGCCGGCTGGCGGCCCGCGAGAAGAAAGAGGGCGACGCCGAGCGCGACGAGCGCGGCGGAGAGGCCGAGGACGAGGTCGTAGCCGCCGATCCGCCAGATCAGCACGGCGGCGAAGGGCGCCGCGGCGAAGCCGGCGATGAAGGGCAGGGCGAGGGCGCCCGCGACCTCACCATAGCCGCGCCGCCCGAGCCGCTCCACGATGGCGAGGGGCTTGGCGATGGAGTTCACGCCGTTGGCCGCGCCGATCATCAGGATCGCGGCGAGGATACGCCAGTCTCCGCCCGAGGCGGTGAGCAGGAGGAGATAGGCGAGGCCGGCGACGACGTAGGCTCCCGTCATCAGGAGGAGCGCCGGCGCGCGGCGGGCGAAGACGGTGATCGCGATGCGACCTGCGACCTGCGCCGGGCCGATCAGCGAGGCGGCGAAGACGGCCGCGGCGCCCTCCGCCCCCCGGCTGCCAAGGAGGGGGATGAGGTGGCTGATGATCATGCCGTGGGTCAGCGCGATGCAGGGCAGGGCGAGGAAGAGGAGGCGGAAGGCTGGGCGCGCGCGCGCGGCGCGGGCCGCCGCCCGCTCCTCCGCCCCGGCCTCCCGCGAGGGGCGGGCCGGCTCCCCGACCGCGAGCCGGCGCGCGGACCAGAGGAAGAGCGGCGCGGCGAGGAGGATCGAGGCCGCCGCGAAGACGCGGAGCGCGACGCGCCACCCTGCCGCTTCGGCCGCCCAGTCGGCCACCGGGAAGGCGATCGTCGAGGCGAAGCCGGCGACGAGGGTGACGAGGGTGATGGCGGGCCGGGCCTCCGCGCCCTTCATCCGCGTGAGCCATGCGAAGCAGGCCTCGTAGAGGCAGAAGGAGGAGGCGATTCCGATCAGGCCCCAGAGGAGGAAGAACTCCGCCCGCGTGGTCGCGAAGGAGAGGAGCAGGAGGAGCGCCCCGCCCGCGAGCGCCGCGGCGGGCAGCATGACAGGGCCGAAGCCCCGGTCCACCACCCGGCCGGCGAGCGGCGCGGTGACGGCGGAGAGGACCAGCGACAGCGTGAAGGCCAGCGCCACCTCATCCCGCCCCCAGCCGAGATCGGCCTCCCAACGCAGGAGGAGGATCGGGAAGGTGTAGAAGAAGCCGGCCCAGACGATCGTCTCCGCCGCTGCGAGCGCGATGACGGGGCCGCGCTCCGCGCGCGTCATGCCGGGCGGCCAGGATAAACGAATCGCGCCCTGCAGCGCGGGGCCGCAGGGCGCGAGAGAGGGGCTTCCGGCGGCGTCACTTCGCGACGGCGTCCACCGACTTCTGCAGGATCGCCTCGGCCTCGGCCTTGTCGCCCCAGCCGATGACCTTGACCCACTTGCCGGCCTCGAGATCCTTGTAGTGCTCGAAGAAGTGCTTGATGCGCTCCAGCGTCTTCGGCGCGATGTC
>JAUHWJ010000373.1 GCA_030424705.1 Alphaproteobacteria bacterium
TCAAGGAATGAGCCCCGCGTCAGCCGCCGCTTCTCGGAGCGCGCGCCGCGCGATCTCCGCCGCCGCCGCGCGACGATACGCGGCGTCGGCCCGCATGTCGTCGATCGGCGCAAGCGGGCCAAGATGCGGCGCGGCGAGCGCTGGGTTGTCGAGCGCGCCCGGCTCCGCGCCCGCCAGCGCCGCCTCCAGCCCCGGAAGGCGCGCGGCGACCGGCGAGCAGGCGCCGACCGCGACGCGAACTGCGCCGATCCGCCCGTCCGCCCCCGGCGCGACTAGCGCTGCGGCCATGGCGATAGAGATCACGAGATGCGCCCGCGCGCCGAGCTTCACGAAGGCGCCCGCCGCGGCTTCGGGCGGCGGCGGAATGTGGACGGCGACGAGCAGTTCGCCGGGCCTCAGCGCGGTGCGCCGCGGCCCGGTCAGGAATTCGGAGAGCGGCAGGCGGCGCGCGCCCTCCGCGCCGGCGACCTCGACCTCTGCGTCGAGCGTCAGGAGCGGCGGAACCCCGTCCGCCGCCGGCGAGGCGGTGCAGAGATTGCCGCCGATCGTCCCCGCATTCTGGATCTGGACGGAGCCGACCATGCGGGCCGCCGCGCGGAGCCCTTCGAAAGCCGGCGGGAACGGATGCGCCGCGATCTCCGCCCAGGTCGTCAGCGCGCCGATGCGCCAGCCCTCGGGCCCCTCAGCGACCCCGCGGAGCGCGGCGATCTCCGTGAGATCGAGAAGCCGCGCCGGGGCGGGGCGTTCGCCGAGCGCAGGGTAGAGGTCGGTGCCTCCGGCGATGGCGGGGCCCGCGCCTTCGCGCATCAGCGCAAGCGCGTCCTCCAGAGTGGCGGGGGCGGCGTAGGCCATCTGTCTGTCCCTCAGGCTGGGCGGATGATCGGAGCGGCGCGGCCCGGCTGTCAATCCGCTTCGCGCCGGGGCGGCCGGGTCGCAAACTGGTAAGGAATGGAGGGCTATGCTGGCGTGCAATCCGTCAATTGAGGCGGGAGGCGATTTCGGCTAGTCTGAGGAAAATCGTGCAAGCCTATGCATCCGATCTATAATCCTCCGGAGGCGCTCTTGGCCGAGGAGCCGAAATCGACGTCGAGCCGCCGCTGGCGCATCTCGCTCCGGGTGAGCGTCGTGCTCGTCATGGTCGGCGCGGTTGCAATGACATCGGCCGCGGTTCACCTGCCATGGTTTTTCATAAGCCGGGAGAACGTGGCCGACATGTCCCGCCAACTCAACGCCGAGATCGTCTCCGGCGTGAACCGGGAGCTGGCGACGCTGTTCGAGAGCGCGGAATCCGCGCAGGAATCGCTCCGCGGCGCGATCGAGGCGGAGGTGTTCCAGATCGAGGACAAGGCGAAGAGGGACGCGCTGTTCTTCGCCGTGCTTCAGGCTTATCCGCATTTCTCATGGGTCAGCTTCGGCGCGCCGAACGGCGATTTCTTTGGCGCGCAGCGGCGGGACGAGGTCAATCTCCGCATCGCGGAAAGCCGATGGAGCGCGGAGCGCGGCGAGGCGGAACGGGTCGAGACCTATTTCGTGGACGACGGCGTGCGCGTCAGCCGCACGGTGACGAAGCGGGAGGTGAACGACTACGATTCCCGTTCGCGCGAATGGTTCAAGGCTGCGATCGCCACACCCGGACGCCATGTCTGGACGGACATCTATGTCTTCAGCGCGTCGCGCCGCCCCGGCCTCAATACAGCCGTGACGGCCGAGCGCGCCGCGACGGGGGAGCGGATCGGCGTCGTCTCCATCGCGATCGAGCTAGAGCGCATCTCCCGCTATCTCGCGGGGCTGCCCTCCCTCCGCTCGGGCGGCGCTTTCCTTGCGGACCGGCAGGGGCGGCTCGTCGCCTTCGGCGAGCCATCGGAAGTCACGCGCCTCTCTGCCGACGGGTCGGAGCCGGAGCTTCGGCCCCTCAAGGAGAGCAATCATCCGCTGCTCGCCCTCGCCGCGCAGGGGATCGCCGCCGGCGGGCTGAGCCTCGCCACGGTGGCGGAGCCGGTGCAGATCGTCGCGGAGGATCTGGCCGGGGAAAGGCATTTCCTTTCCCTTGCGCCTGCGGCGCGGGAGGGATGGATCGTCGGCACGGTGATTCCGGAGGCGGATTTCATGGGCGCGATAAAGGCGAACCAGGCGCGGCTCGCCCTTATCGTCGGCGCCCTTCTGGCGCTCGTCGGGCTCGCTGCACTCTTCATCTCGCGCTCGCTCCTCGTCCGGCCGCTCGACGCGCTGGTGGCGGAGACGGAGAAGGTGGCCCGTTTCGATCTCGACTCCGTCCGCCCGGTGGACAGCACGGTTGTGGAGGTCGCCGCGCTTTCCGACGCGGTGGGGCGCATGGCGCGCGGCCTCGGCTCCTTTCGCCGCTATATCCCGATGGACCTCGTCCGCGCCCTGCATGACAGGGACGTGGTGGCTGAGCTCGGCGGGCAGCGGCGCACGATGACCGTGATGTTCATGGACCTCGAAGGTTTCACCACGATCTCCGAGCGGCTCGGCCACCGCGTCGCGCCCCTCCTCGCGGACTATTTCGGCGCTATGAGCCGGGCGATCGAGGGGCGGAAGGGCACGATCGACAAGTTCATGGGCGACGGCGTGATGGCCTTCTGGGGCGCCCCCGCCTATGACGAGGACCATCCGCTCCACGCCTGCCTCGCCGCGCTCGACTGCCAGGCGGAGATGGACCGGCTGCGGAAGGAATGGACGGCGAAAGGCCTGCCCGCGCCGCGGCTCCGTATCGGGGTGACGACGGGGCGCGTCGTCGTCGGCAATTTCGGCTCTGAGGAGCGGCTGAACTACACGGTGATCGGCGATCCGGTGAACCTCGCCGCCCGGCTTGAAGGCATGAACCGGACCTACGGCACCCGCATCCTCATCTCCGGCGAGTGCTGGGAGCTGGTGAAATACGACATGTGCGCCCGCCGCGTGGACGTGGCGAAGGTGAAGGGGAAGGACGAGCCGACAACGCTCTACGAGCTGCTCGCGGCGCGGGACGAGAGCGGCCGCGTCGAACCGGGGTTCGAATGGGCGGAGCGCTACGAGGCGGGCTTCGCGCTCCTGTCGGAGCGGCGTTTCGGCGAGGCGGCGGAGGCGTTCCGCGAGGCGGTCGCGGCGAAAGGCGCCGAGGACGGGCCCTCGCGCCGTCACCTGGAGCGCATCGAGGCGGAAATGGCCGCCGCGCCGCCGCGGCCCCGCGCGGTCGATCCCGCTGCGGCGCCGAAGCGGGACGCCTGAGGGTCAGGTCTTCCGGCGGGTCAGCGCGACCCAGGGACGAAGGTCGACGATGGCCTTCGCCGCAACCCCCAGCACGATTGCCGAGAGCGCGACTTTCGAGATCGTCTCCATCGTCCCCTCGATCAACAGGGCGTGCGCCGCCGCGCCCGACACGATCACCGCGGCGAGCGAAAGATGGACAAGTCGCCAGAGGGCCGGCCGCATCTTCCTGCGGAAGAGCGCCAGAAGCGCCGTCGCAATCATCGCCCACATTGCGATGACGCCCCAGAGGGAGAAGGGCGTGGGCGAGCGGATAAGGAGCGCGTCGATCACGTCCGGTGGGCTCGTCAGCCAGAGGCCGCCGACATGAACGACGACTGCGG
>JAUHWJ010000374.1 GCA_030424705.1 Alphaproteobacteria bacterium
TCATCCTCCACCGCTTCACGCCGAACGCCCGCGTCCTTTCCGTGTCCGACGTGATCGCGGCGGCGGCGCTCCGGGATTCGCGGGTGGACCGGAAGGCGGGCGTCGCCTCCGCCGCCGCCTCGCTCATCACGCTCTCGACCGGCGGCTCGACCGGGCGGGAGGGGCCGGTCGTGCATCTCGCGGCGGTGATCGCGGGCTGGGTGGACGACCGGCTGAACCATCACGGCGTCACCGCGCGGGACATTCTCGGCTGCGCCGTCGCCGCCGCCGTCTCGGCCAGCTTCAACGCCCCGCTCGCCGGCGCGCTCTTCGCGCTCGAGGTCGTGCTGCGGCACTACGCGCTCCACGCCTTCGGCCCGATCGTGATGGCCTCGGTGGCCGGCGCCGTGATCGCGCGGGTCCATATCGGGGAATTCACGCAGTTCACCCTCCCGGAGAACACGCTCGGCTTCTACGAGGAGATACCGGCCTTCATGCTGCTCGGCGTCGTCTGCGGCCTCGCCGCGGTCGTGATGATGCGGACGCTTTTCGCGGCGGAGGATCTGGCGGACGCGGCGCAGAAGCGGCTGCGCTGCCCGGTCTGGGCCCGGCCGATGATCGCGGGCGCGATGCTGGGCGCGCTCGCCATTCCCTTCCCGCATGTGATCGGCGTCGGCTACGAGACGACGACGCGGGCGCTGACCGGCGGGCTCGACTTGCAGGCCGCGGTGCTCTTCGCTGTGGTGAAATGCGCCGCCGTCACCATCACCTATGCCGGGCGGATGGGCGGCGGGGTCTTCTCCCCCTCGCTGATGATGGGGGCGCTGACCGGGCTCGCCTTCGGCGCCGTCGCCTCCGGCGCCTTCTCTGGTCTACCGGGTTCGGAGGGGCTCTACGCCCTCGCCGGCATGGGCGCCTTCGCCGCCGCGGTGCTCGGCGCGCCGATCTCCACCACGCTGATCGTGTTCGAGCTGACGGGCGATTATCAGGCGGCGATCGCGGTGATGGTCTCCGTCTCCGTCGCGACCGTCGTGGCGAGCCGCTTCGTCTGGAAGAGCTTCTTCCTCAGTCAGTTGAAGCGCGCGGGCGTCGCGCTCGGCGGCGGGGCGTCGCGCTTCCTGCCGGGGACAATCCCGGTCCGCGGCCTGATGCGGCTCCGCGGGGCGGATGACGGCGCGTCGGACACCGCCTGCCTCGCCCTCGCGGACCAGGGCGTGAAGCTCCGGCAATGGGATTCACTGGCGGAGGCGCTGCCGCTCTTCGAGGCGTCGCGGCGGCTCGAGTTCGTGCCGGTGATGGCCGAGGTCACGGACGGGCGGGAGGAGATCGTCGGCGCGCTCTATCAGGTGGACGCGCTGCGCGCCATGAACCGCGCGCTGATCGAGCGGGACGAGGAGCGCGGCGGCTGAGCCTCCCGCTCCCCGCCGTCCACGATCCGGTCCGCGATCATGCCGCCGGCCCACATCGCCGTCAGCGCCGCCCAGGCGGTGAGCGCGAAGGTGGACCCGCCGGTGACCCCGGCGCCGATCGTGCACCCCCCCGCCGTCATCGCTCCGAACCCCATCAGCGCCGCGCCGAGAAGATAGCGCCGCATCGGCGCCGCCCCGTCCCATCCCTCCCAGCGCAGCCGCCCGGCCAAGGCGGCGGAGGCGAAGGCGGCGAGCGCGACGCCGGGGACGAGCCCGACATCGAAATCCAGCGCCTCCTTCGCGCCGAGAACGAACATCAGCACATCCGCCGAAGGGCCGGAGAAGGTGAGGCTGCCCACCGGAACCGGGTCGAACGCCACTTCCGAGAGCGCGAAGGTCAGCGCCCATCCGCAGGCCGCCGCGAAGCCGACGCCGCAGCCGAAGAGGAGCGCGCCGGCGCCCACCCGGTTCCGCGCCGCGACGAGGAGCGCGGCGGCGGCGAAGAGCGCGGCGACGGCGATCCCCGCCCAGCCGGGTAGGCCTGCTGCGGAGAGGAGATGCGGGTTCGGCCCCTCCGTCGCCCAGGCGGCGGAGAGCCATTCCCGCGCCGGGGAGAGCGCGCCCCGCAAGCTCATCTGCGCGAAGACCGCGAAGACGAGCCCTGAAAGGATCGCCCGGAGGTTCCCCGTCGCGCCGAGCACGAGGAGCCGCCCCGGGCAGCCCCGCGCCAGCACCATGCCGACGCCGAAGACGAGCCCGCCGATCACGGCGCCGGAGATCGTCCCCGGGCTCGCGAGCCAGCGGCTCCGGCCGAGGTCGATCATGCCGGCCATGTCCAGCGCCTGCGTCCAGAGCGCGGCGGTGGAGAAGGCGAGGAGCCACACCGCGAGCCGCGGCCCGAACCCGCCGCGCGCGACCTCGACCGCCGCGGCGCGGAGGCAGAACCGGCTCCGCTCCGCCGAAAGGCCGAAGATCGCGCCGACGAGGAGGCCGGCGAGCGCCGCCGCCTCCGGCTCCCCCACAAGATCGACGAATGCGGTCATGTCCATCGCGCGCCCTCCGCGCCCTTCCTCGCGCGGGGGCGGGGCGCGCCGCCTTGATCTATGTCAGGCGCGGTTGCGCGGCGGGCCGGGCTCTGGAATCCTCCGCCGCAAGGGGGGCATCCGCATGGACCATTATCCGAAGCCGGAACGCGCGGCCTTTCCGGTTTTCCAGCGCATCCCGACGCGCTGGAACGACAATGACGTCTACGGCCACATGAACAACGTGGTCTATTACGAGTATTTCGACACGGCGGTGAACCGCTGGCTGATCGGCTCCGGCGCGCTGGACATCCCCTCCGGCCCCGTCGTCGGCCTCGTGGCGGAGACGCGGTGCCGGTTCCTTTCCGGCGTCGGCTTCCCCGACATCCTGGAAATCGGCCTCTCCGCGCTCAAGGTCGGAACGTCGAGCGTCACCTACGGCCTCGGCCTCTTCCGGGAGGGCGAGCCGACGCCCGCCGCGCTCTGCCGCTACGTCCATGTCTATGTGGCGGCGGAGACGCGGCGGCCGACTCCGATTCCCGAATCGCTCCGCGCCGCGCTTGCGGCGCTGACCCCTCCGGAAAGCGCGGAATCCCGCTGAAAGCCCGCGCCGGCGCCCTCTTTTCGTCGCAATCGCCGCCCATCAGGGGGCGAGCGTCCAACCCTGTGGCGGAATGGTGACGGAGTTGCCGGGTTGACGCAGACAAGGGCCTTAAGTCGCTTGCCGTGTTGTTTTTGCGCGCCTGACGTGCCAAAACACACGGAAGCCGGAAAACGGCTTGAACGAGGGTCGTAATTTTGGGCGCGCCGAGCAGTGCGGCCCGTAAAGAGACGGAGAGAGGGATGAAGATGACTTCCCGTATCGCACTGGCAGGCGCCGCGCTGGTCGCCGCCGGGTGCACGAACATTCCCGGCGCGAATCTTGGCGGGACCTTCGGCGCTGCCGACTTCCTGGCGATGGACATGCCGGGCGGCGACTTCAACGCCGAACTGGCGAAGCAGTATCAGTCCGCCGCGGCGTTCAACGCCACGAAGGAAGTGAACTGGATGGACGCGGCCGGCTATATGGACCGCTCTAACGCGGCCGCCGCCGGCGGCGTCGCCCCGTGGAACCCGGCCGATCTCGGCATCGGCGGCGAAGCCGCGGCGATGTATTCCGAAGTCGGCGC
>JAUHWJ010000375.1 GCA_030424705.1 Alphaproteobacteria bacterium
GATCCAGGGCCTGCTCGGCGGCACGATCGACATGGCCTGGCTCGGCGCCTCCGCCTACGCCAAGGCCTATCTGACGGACCCCGAGGCGGTCGAGCCGATCATGGTCAAGACCAATCTCGACAAGTCGTACGGCTACTACTCCATCGGCTTCGCCCGCAAGGACCGGAACATCGCCTCGCTTGAGGACATGAAGGGCAAGGTCTTCGCCTTCGGCGACCCGAACTCGACCTCGGGCTACCTCATCCCCTCCATCGAGATCCCGCAGCAGACCGGCGCCTCGATGGAGAACGGCGCCTATTTCGGCGAGGTGAAGTTCACCGGCGGGCATGAGCAGACCATCGTCGCCGTCGCCAACGGCGAGGTCGACGCGGGCGTGACCTGGGCCGACGGCATGGGCGCCTGGGAGGACGGGTTCAATTCCGGCGCGCTCCGCAAGGCGGTGGACGCCGGCCTCGTCGACATGAACGACATGGTCGAGATCTGGCGCTCCAAGCCGATCCCGGAAGGCCCGATCGTGCTCCGCAAGGCGCTGCCGGAGCGGGTGAAGATCGACATGACCACGCTGATCGCGTCGCTGCCCTACATGGACGCCGAGTGCGCCTACAACTTCATGGCGGGCGAGGCGCTCGGCTTCCAGCCGATCAACCACGACGCCTACATCTCGATCATCGAGGCGCGGAAGTCCAAGGGCTGAGCCGCCGGCCATGAACCGGGGCGGGGGGCTTCGGCCCTCCGCCCCTTTTCCCACAGGATGATCCGATGACAGAGGCGACAGCCGTGGCGGCGCGCGCGGGCGGCCCGACGATCCGCGAGGCCTATTTCGCGGAAGTGCGGCGCAAGCGGCTCTATGGCGGGATCATCCTCGCCATCTTCATCGTGCTGATGGTCGCCGGCTTCCGCCTTGCGGACGACAGGAACGCGGGCGGGTTCTGGGACGGCATCCTCAACATCTTCCAGTTTCCTTCCGAGGTCGTCTCCGAGGCGGCGGAGAAGGCGGCCCTCCTCCCCGGCCTCGTGATCCATTTCATCCCCTCGATGGTGGAGACGGTGAACATCGCCGCCGTCTCGACGCTGATCGGCGGGCTCTTCGGGATCGTGCTCGCGCTCCTCTCCACGCGCGGGCTGGCGCGGTGGCCGCGGCTGATCGGGCTTTTCCGGCGGATGATGGACGGGATGCGCGCGATCCCGGAGATCGTGATCGCGCTCGTCCTCATCTTCATCATCGGCGGCGGGCCTGTGCCCGCCATGATCGCCATCGCCATTCACACCGCCGGCGCGCTCGGCAAGCTTTTCTCCGAGGCGGCGGAGAATGCGGACATGAAACCGGTGGAGGGATTGCAATCGGTCGGCGCGGGCTGGCTCCAGCGGATGTGGCTCGGCGTGCTGCCGCAGGTCGCCCCGAACTGGATCAGCTATGCGCTGCTGCGCTTCGAGATCAACATCCGCGCCTCCGCGATCCTCGGCTTCGTCGGCTCGGGCGGCATCGGCTACGACCTCCGCATCGCCTTCCAGTGGGGGCAGGGGCGGTATGACGAGGTGGTGGCGATCTTCATCGTGCTCTTCATCACCATCGTGGTGGTGGACCAGATCTCCAGCGTCTATCGGGACCGGCTCGTGAAGGGAGCGATGCGATGAGCGTGGCTTTGGGAGGCGGTCACCGCGAGGCGGCGCACGGGTTGTTCCGGCGGAAGCGGATCGTCGCCTTCGGCGTTCCCGCCGCGATCCTCCTCTATCTCGTCTATATCTTCTTCGCCTTCGACCTGCCCGGCCTCGCGCAGCGGGCGCGGCTCGACAATGCAGCGATCCTTGTCTCCGATTTCTGGAGCTACAAGACGCATGTCACCAAGGACAACAGGAACGGGGAGATCAGCGCCGCCATCGAGGGCGAGGCGAAGGGCGCCTATCCCGCGGGAACCTTCCCCGACTGGGTGGAGGAGACCGAGGGCGGCGTCCGCATCGCGCTTCGGGACGGCCATGCGGCGGTCTTCGAGCCGGAGGGCGCGCGCTATCTCCACCCGGAATACGGGGAGATCGTCTTGCGCAGCGAAGGGCGGCGGATCGCGCTGAGGCTTCCGCCCGCGCTTTCCGAGGTCCCCGACTGGATCAACGCCTCCGACACGCGCGTCGCGATCAACACCGAGGCGGGGCGCCTTTCCCTCACCCGCAACAGGACGGAAGCGTTCCGCTATTTCGCGGGCTGGGAGCTCTTCTTCTTCACGCTGGACAGCCCGTTTTCCGGCCGCTCCCTCGGCGAGTTGACCGCGCTCGCGCTCTGGGAGCCGCGGATCGACGAGGCGCGCTCGAATCTCGGCTACATGCTTTCCGAGTTCTGGACCAACAAGATGTGGCGGCACGGCGATGTCGCCTGGGCGATCTTCGAGACGATCCTGATGGCCTTCCTCGGCACGATGGGCGCGGCGATCATCGCGCTGCCGCTCGGCTTCGTCGCGGCGAAGAACTTCGCGCCGGCGGCGGCGGCCCGGTTCGGCGTGCGGCGGCTCTTCGACTTCCTGCGCGGGGTGGACGGGCTGATCTGGACGATCATCCTCTCCCGCGCCTTCGGGCCGGGGCCGCTGACCGGCTCGCTCGCCATCCTGATCACGGATACCGGGACGTTCGGGAAGATCTTCTCCGAGGCGCTGGAGAATGTGGACGAGAAGCAGATCGAGGGCGTCCGCTCGACCGGCGCGAAGCCGGTGCAGCGCTATCGCTTCGGCGTCATCCCGCAGGTGATGCCGGTGATCCTCTCCCAGGTGCTTTATTATCTCGAGTCAAACACCCGCTCGGCCACGGTGATTGGCGCCATCGTCGGCGGCGGGATCGGGCTGCTGCTCACGCAGGCGATCATCACGCAGAAGGACTGGGAGGAAGTGACCTATTACATGGTCCTCATCGTCCTCATGGTGATGTTCATGGACACCGTTTCCGGCTGGCTGCGGCGGAGGCTCATCAAGGGCGCGTGAACGCCCGGCCCTTTCGGGCCGGGCGTTGTTCGGCTTCCTGCAGCGGGTTGCGCGGCGACGGCGGGCGCCGTTCAGGGTTTCCTCACCTCCGTTCCGCCCGCCATGCCGGGGCAGGCGCCGCCGCCCGCGCCCTTACGCCGACGGCGGGCGGATGAACGTCGAAGCGTGCAGCACTCGTTGCGAGGGAGAGAACGAGGCGGAGAAGCCCGAGGCCGAGCCGCTCCCCACGTCCTCGACCACGCCGAGCCGGGTCCAGTGCGAGCCGCTCAGCTCGACCGCGGCGGCGTCCCACGCGCCCGCGCCGCCGAGCGTCGCGCCGGTGGTCGGGCCGCTCGCCATGATCATGTGCAGCGCGGTCGAGCCGCCCTGCGGCGAGGCGACGCCGGGCGCCATGGTCGTGATCGGCGTCCCGCCGCTGGCGGCGACGGTCGGCGATGCGCCCAGGTCGCCCGCGTCCACCCGGACGATCATGAAAGTTCCACCGTTGGCGTTCGCTCCGTATCCGATGTCAAGCTCCAGATCGCCGGTCCCCGGCGAGGCGACGTGATAGAGGTTGAGCTTGAAGGCGCTGCTCGCCCACCGAACCGTCTGCGGGTGGATGCTGTTGCCCCC
>JAUHWJ010000376.1 GCA_030424705.1 Alphaproteobacteria bacterium
AACCGTGATCTATGAGGCGCATGTGAAGGCGCTGACGAAGCGCTTCCCCGGCCTGCCGCCGGAGATCGCGGGGACGTTCGAAGGGATCGCCCATCCCGCCGTGATCGCGCATCTCCAGGCGCTGGGAGTCACGGCGCTGGAGCTCCTGCCTGTTCAGGCCTGGCCGGACGACGATTTCATCGTGGAGCGCGGGCTTTCGAACCACTGGGGCTACAACACGCTCGGCTATTTCGCGCCGGCCCCGCGGTTCTTCGGGCCTTCGGGCGCGGCGGGCTTCCGCATGATGGCGGCGGCGCTGCATGAGGCGGGGATCGAGCTGATCCTCGACATCGTGTTCAACCACACGGCGGAAGGAGACGAGCGGGGGCCGACGCTTTCCTTCCGCGGGCTGGACAATGCGGGCTATTACCGGATGGAGACCGGCGGCGCCTATGTGAACGACACCGGCTGCGGCAACACGGTGGACCTCTCCCGCCCGCATGTCGTCCGCCTCGCGCTCGACGCGATGCGCCATTGGGCGGCGATGGGGGCGGACGGGTTCCGCTTCGACCTAGCGCCCGTGCTCGGCCGGCTGCCGGATGGCTATTCGCCCGAGGCGCCATTCTTCGCCGCGCTTCTGGCGGACCCCGTTCTCTCCCGCCTCAAGCTGATCGCGGAGCCCTGGGATATCGGCCCCGGCGGCTATCGCCTCGGCGAGTTCCCCTCCCCCTTCGCCGAATGGAACGACCGCTTCCGGGACGATGCGCGCCGCTTCTGGCGGGGGGACGAGACGGCGGCGCAGGCGCTCGCCGACCGGCTGCTCGGCTCCGCCGGGCTCTTCGACCGGAACGGGCGGCGGCCCTTCGCCTCAGTCAATTTCATCGCGGCGCATGACGGGATGACGCTGGCGGACCTCACGACCTTCGCCGCCAAGCGCAACGAGGCGAACGGCGAGGGGAACCGGGACGGGCACGGACATGACTTCTCCGACAATTGCGGCGCGGAGGGGGAGACGGACGACCCCGCCATCCTCGCCGCCCGCGCGCTCCGTCGCCGCAGCCTCCTCGCCACGCTTCTTCTTTCGCAGGGCGTTCCCATGCTGCTGGCGGGGGACGAGATCGGCCACAGCCAGGGCGGCAACAACAATACTTGGTGCCAGGACAACGAGACGACATGGCTGGACTGGGCGGGAGCCGATGCCGGTCTTCTGGCCTTCGCCCGTCGCCTCGTCGCCTGTCGCGCGGCCCATCCCGCGCTGCGGCAGGGGCGGTTCCTGCATGGCGCGGCGCGGGCGGACGGCGCGCCGGAGGTCGAGTGGTTCGCGCTCGAAGGCGGCGCGCCGGATTGGGAGAACCCCGAGATGCCGGGCTTCGCGCTCCTGATCCGCGGCGCGGTCGGCGGGCCGGAGCCGGGGGAGGAGATGCTGATCGCCCTCAATCGCGGCGCGCCCGCGCGCCTCGCCCTGCCGGGCGGCGAATGGACGCTGGGCTTCGATACGGGCGCCCCGGAAGCGCCGGAGGCCGCGGTTTCCGGCGCATGGCCGCTCCCTTCCGGCGCCGTCGCCGCCTTCCACCGGAGCCGGCGGTGAGCGCGCTCGCGAGACTGGCGGCGGAATGCGGGATCATGCCCGCCTTCCATGACCTCGCCGGGGAGGAGCGGCTGACGGCGCCCGAAACGCTCGCCGCCCTCCTCGCCGCGATGGGCGAGCCTTGCCGCGAGGCGGAGGCGGCGGAGCGGCTGGAGGCGCGGGCGGCGGCGCGGGCCGCGCGGCTCCTGCCGGAAGAGATGATCGTTGAGGCCGGGGCAGCGCCGCTTGTCGCCCTCGGCGCGGAGGCGGACTGGGCGCTGACGCTCGAAGGCGAGGCGCGCCCCGTCTCGGAGGGGCGGGGGCGGGAGGCTGCGCTCCCCGCGCTGCCGGCCGGCATCCACCGGATCGACGCGGCGAACGGCGCGCGGGCGGACCGGCTCTTCATCCTCGCTTCGCCGGAGGCGGCGCCGTCGCTCGCCGACCTCACAGGGCGGGACCGGCTCTGGGGCGCGACCGGCCCGCTCTATGGTTTCGCCTCCGGGCGGAACGCCGGCCTCGGCGACTATGAGGACCTCGCCGCGATGGCGGAGGCGCTGGGGCGGGCCGGCGCCGCCTTTCTCGGCGTCAACCCGGTCCACGCCCTCGGCGCCGCCGCCTCGCCGGAGATGGCGAGCCCCTATTCGCCGACGCATCGCGGCTTCTTCGACTGGCGGCATGTCGCCGTCGGCGGCGAGGGCGCGGAGGGCGGGATGGTCGACCATTCCGCCGCCCGCGCCCGGATCGACGCCGCGCTGGAGCGGCGGATCGCGGCGCTGGAGCCTGCGCGGCTCGGCGCCTTCGCCGCTGCGCGCGGCCCCGCCCTCGCCCGCTTTGCGCTCTTCGAGGCGCTTTCGCTCCTGCATGGGGAGGATTGGCGGTTCTGGCCCGAAGCGCTCCGCGATCCGGAGGGCGAGGCGGCGCGCGCCTTCGCCGAGGCGAACCCCGCCGCGCTCCGCCGCCATGTCGCGCTCCAGATGCTGGCGGAGGAGGGGCTCGCGGCGGCGCAGGCGCGGGCGAAGGGGGCCGGCATGGCGCTCGGCCTCCATCTCGACCTTGCGGTCGGCGCGCGGCCCGGCGGGGCGGAGACGTGGGGGAGCGGCGCGCACGCCTTCGGCGTGTCGCTCGGCGCCCCGCCCGATCATTTCGCGCCCCAGGGCCAGAATTGGGGCCTCGCCCCGCTCTCGCCCGAGGGGCTGAAGGCGGAAGGCTACGCCAGCTTCGCCGCGCTCCTCTCCGCCGTCATGCGCCATGCCGGGATGATCCGGATCGACCATGTGCTCGGCTTCGCCCGCGCCTTCTGGGTTCCCGAAGGCGGCGCGCCGGGCGGCTATGTCCGGATGCCGCTCGCGGCGATGCTGGCGGTTACGAAGATCATCGCCGCCCGCAATCGCTGCCTCGTCGTCGGGGAGGATCTCGGCCTCGTCGACCCCGCGCTCCGCGCCGCGCTGGCGGAGGCGGGCGTGATGGGCTGCGACGTGACGCAGTTCGACTGGGAGGGGGAGGGCCGCGCCCTCGCCCTCGCCAGCTTCGGCACGCATGACACGCCGACCGCCGCCGGCTGGCTTGCGGCGCGGGATGTGGACTGGCGGCTCCGGCTCGGGCAGATGAGCGCGGAGGTGGCTGAATGGGTGAGGGGCGAGCGGAAGGCCCGGCGCGAAAGCCTCGGCCCCGATCCGCTCGGCGCGATCCACCGGCGGCTCGCGGCCTCGCCCGCCGCGCTGGTGGCCGTGCAACTCGAGGATATGGCGGGGGAGGTCGAGCAGGCGAACCTCCCCGGCACGGTGGACGAGCATCCGAACTGGCGCCGCCGCCTTTCGATTCCGGTCGAAGGCTGGGCGGCGGCGCCGGCCTTGAAGGAGACCGCGGCGCTGATGCGAGAAGCCGGGCGCGGCGGCGAAGGAGAGACGACATGACGATCCGGACCGTGGAGACGAAGCCGATCGCCGGCCAGAAGCCGGGCACCTCCGGCCTCCGGAAGAAGACCGCGGCCTTCATGGCGCCGGGCTATCTCGAGAATTTC
>JAUHWJ010000377.1 GCA_030424705.1 Alphaproteobacteria bacterium
GGGCGGAGCGGCCCGCGCGGCTCCTGCCGGAAGACGAGGCGAAGGCGCGGTTGGCGGCCGCGGGCGTCGCCGTGCCGCTCTATGTCGCCGCGCCGACGCTCCCGGCGCTCCGCATGGCGGCCGCCGCGCTTCGCCCGCCGCTGGCGCTGAAGGGGCTCGGCTTCCTCCACAAGACGGAGGCGGGGGCGGTGCGGCTCGGCCTTTCCACGCTCGCGCGCGAGGAGGAGATGCCGGGCGCGACGGGCTATCTGGCGGAGGAGATGATCTCGGGGGCGGTCGCGGAGCTGCTCGTCGGCCTCCGGCGCGACCCGGTCTATGGCGGGACGCTGACCATCGGCTTCGGCGGGCGGGAGGCGGAATTGCTGGAGGATGTGGAGACGCTGATCCTCCCGGTCACGGGCGAGGAGATCGAGGCCGCGCTCCGCCGCCGCCGGCTCTTTCCGCTGCTCGACGGCTGGCGCGGGCGGGCGAAGGGCGACGTGGCGGCGGCGGTCTCCGCAGCTTTGTCCATGCAGAAGATCATGGAGCGGGATGCGCGGATCGTGGAGGTTGAGGTCAACCCGCTGATGGTGCTCCCCAAGGGGGCCGTCGCGGTCGATGCGGTGATCCGGGAGGCGGAGACGTGAAGCGGAGAACGGTCGGCGCCCTCGTCTATCCGGATTTCGAACTGCTGGATCTCTACGGCCCGCTCGAGATGTTCGGCATGTTCCCGGAGGAGTTCGCGCTCCGCATCGTCGCGGACGGAGCGAATTCCGTCCCCTCCGCGCAGGGGCCGCGGACGACGGTGGACGACCTGATCGGCGTCGAGCGCTATGACATCCTCCTCGTCCCCGGCGGGCGGGGGACGCGGCGGGACGTGAAGAATGCGCGGCTCCTCGCCTGGCTGCGGGAGGCGGCGGAGGGCGCGGAGATCGTCGCCTCCGTCTGCACAGGCTCCGCGCTCCTCGCCCGCGCGGGGCTGCTGGACGGGCGGGGTGCGACGACGAACAAGCTCGCCTTCGACTGGGTGGCGAAGCAGGGCCCGAAGGTCGACTGGCGGGGCCGGGCGCGCTGGGTGGAGGACGGAAAGTTCTGGACGGCTTCCGGCGTCTCCGCCGGGACGGACATGGCGCTGGCGCTGATCGGGCGGCTGCTGGGCCCGGAAAAGGCACGGCAGGCGGCGGACTGGGCGGAATACACGCCGAACGAGGACCCGATGAACGACCCGTTCGCGAAGGAGGAGACATGACGCAAGGCCCGATCCGGACGCGCCGAGAGGGCGCGATCCTCGAAGTCACGCTCGACCGGCCGAAGGCGAACGCCATCGACCTCGTCACCAGCCGGATCATGGGGGAGACGTTCCGCGCCTTCCGGGACGACGAGGGGCTTCGCGTCGCGATCCTGCGGGCGGAGGGGGAGAAGTTCTTCTGCCCCGGATGGGACCTGAAGGCGGCGGCGGCGGGCGACGCGGTGGACGGGGATTACGGCGTCGGCGGCTTCGGCGGATTGCAGGAGCTGCCGCATCTCAACAAGCCGGTGATCTGCGCCGTCAACGGCATCTGCTGCGGCGGGGGATTGGAGCTGGCGCTTTCCTGCGACCTGATCCTCGCCTCCTCCAACGCGACCTTCGCGCTGCCGGAAATCCGGTCGGGGACGATCGCGGACGCGGCCTCGCTGAAGCTGCCGAAGCGGATTCCCTATCATGTGGCGATGGACCTGCTGCTCACAGGCCGCTGGTTCGACGCGGAGGAGGCGCTGGGCTGGGGGATCCTGAAGGAGATCACGGCGCCGGAGGACCTGATGGCGAAGGCGTGGAGCCTCGCGCGGCTTCTGGAGAGCGGGCCGCCGCTCGTCTACGCCGCGATCAAGGAGGTGGTGCGGGAGGCGGAGGCGATGCGCTTCCAGGACGCGCTAAACCGCATCACCCGGCGGCAGTTCGCGACGGTGGACCGGCTCTACGGCTCGGAGGACAATCTGGAGGGCGCGAAGGCCTTCGCGGAGGGGCGCGACCCGGTCTGGAAGGGGCGCTAGGAAGGCGGATTCGGGCCATAACCATGGTTATCGGCCTCGGGGCTCTGATTCAGAAAGATTTTTTCCGTGATCGATTGTTTCAGCGGCCTTTGGAGCGCTCTTTCGCTGCGCCGGGGCCGGCCCCGGCCTGAACGGAGCGCCGAGGGCCGCGGGCTCCCTCGGGGGGCCGCCTCGGGCCGACTGGCCTGCGCGGTTTATGGCGTCAGGAACCCCCGTGGCTGCACGTCTTGAGCCGTTGCGATGCGGCCTCCCGGGCGGGAGGGAGGCCGCGGCCCGGGCTGGACGCCCGGGCGAAGGGACGTGGGGCGCGGCTCCCCCGGCCTATCCCGCCGCCAGCCGCCCGATCCCCGCGACGATCCGGGCGAAGGCGGCGCCTGCTATCGGGGACATATGCCGCGCGCGGAGCCAGCCGTGGACGAGGCCGCGGTCGAGCCGCCATTCCGCCTTGCCGCCGGCGGCGAGAATCCGGTCCCGATATTCCCGCCCGTCATCGGCCAGCGGGTCGCATTCGGCGCCGAAGATGAGGGTCGGCGGGAGGCCGGAGAAATCTTCGTCATGCAGCGCCGCGGCGGTCGGGTCCCGCTCGGGCGGCGCGCCGGCGAAGCGGATGCGGCCGTAGAAGAGCACGTCCGCCCGCGTCAGCATCGGCGCCGCGGCGTGCTCGATATAGCTCCCCCGGTCGGCGTCGCCGCCGAGGCCGGGATAGATCAGGACCTGCCCGGCGACGCGCACGTCGCTCCCCCGCAGCGCATGGGCGACGGAGGCGGCGAGGGCGGCGCCCGCGCTGTCCCCCGCGAGGATCAACGGCGCGCCGAAGGCGGCGAAGGCGGCCCGCGCCGCGGCGAGCGCATCCTCATAGGCCGCGGGGTGCGGGTGCTCGGGCGCGAGGCGGTAATCGGCGCTGACGACGCGGAGGCCTGTTCCGGCGCAGATTTCGGCGCAGACGTCGTCATGGCTTTCGAGCCCGCCGACGACGAAGCCGCCGCCGTGGAGATAGAGAACCGCGCCCCCGCCCTGCCCGCTCTCGTAGAGGCGGGCGGGAACGCCGCCGATCGGCCGGTCCTCCACCCGCACGCCGGAGGGGCGCGGCGCGCGGAAGGCCGCCGCCATCCGGTCATAGACGGCGCGCTGCCCGGCGATGTCGAGGCTCGCCGCGTCGGGCGGGTAGTGCCGCGCCGTCTCCCGGATAAAGGCCTTGATCCCGTCGTCGAGCAGCGCGTCGTAATCGGGCATGGCTCAGCGCCTCTCGGTCTCGCGGATACGGCGGGCGCCGAGCCAGCCGACGAGGATGCTCGGCGCGTTGGTGTTCCCCGCGATCAGGTTCGGGAAAATGGAGGCGTCGCAGACGCGGAGGCCATCGATCCCGCGCACGCGCAGGTCCGGGTCGACGACGGAGCTTTCCGGGTCCGTCCCCATCCGGAGCGTCCCGCAGGGATGATAGACGGTGCCGGAGCGTTCGCGGATGTCAGCGATCATCGCCTCGTCGCTTTCGACACTGGGGCCGGGGCGAAGCTCCTCCGCGATCACGGCGCGCATCGGCGCAGTGGCGGCGAGG
>JAUHWJ010000378.1 GCA_030424705.1 Alphaproteobacteria bacterium
TGCGGGGCGACCGCGCTGACCTTCAACATGCATGTCTCCTCCTGCCTCTGGACTGGCGCGCTGCTCGACGCGCTGGAGATCGCGCCGGCCCTCCGCGCCGAGCATGAGGAGAAGCGCAAGCTGCATTACGCGCGCATCGTCCGGGAGGGGAAAATCTATTCCCAGCCCTTCTCCGAGGGCGGCGCGGCGGCGGCGGGGTTCAAGGCCTTCGGCACCACCGCGCTGAAGGTCGAGGGGGGCTGGCGGATCACGGGCAAGAAGATCTTCGCCTCCCTCTCCGGCCATGCCGATTATTACGGCGCGCTCTGCACCGCGCTGGACCACCCGGATGAGGACCCCTCCCGCCGCAATACGATGTATCTCGCGGTTCCGGCGGATTCCGAGGGCGTGGAGGTGGTGGGCGAATGGGACCCTCTGGGGATGCGCGGCACCGTTTCCCGCACCCTTCTCTTCAAGGATGTGTTCGTGGGGGAGGATGCCCAGCTCATGCCGCGGGGAATCTACCCCGAGGCGGCGACGCGCTGGCCGCACATGTTCATGACGCTGACGCCGACCTATATGGGCATCGCGCAGGCGGCCTATGACTTCACGGTGAAATATCTCCGCGGCGAGGCGCCGGGGACGCCGCCGGTCAGGCGCCGGATGTATCCCACGAAGCAGCTCGCCGTCGCGGAGATGCGGGTGAAGCTGGAACAGGCCAAGGCGCTCTGGTTCGCTGCGATTTCCGAGGCGCGGCCCGACCCCTCGAAGGACAGCCTGATGCGCGCCTGGGCGGCGCAGAACACGGTGATGGAGACGGCGAACGCCCTCGCCGCCCTCGCCATTCGGACCTGCGGCGGGCAGTCCATGCTCCGCTCGCTCCCCCTCGAACGCCTCTATCGGGACAGCCGCTGCGGCTCGCTGATGCTGCCCTGGACGGCCGAACTCTGCATGGACATGCTGGGCAAGGCCGCGCTCTACGAGCGGGGCGAGACGGATGAGGAGTGACGAGGGGTTCGACGCCCGGATCGACCTCTGGCCCGCCCGCGCCGCGGCCGCGGCGCCGTCGAGCCCGGCGATCCTCTTTCGCGGCGAGACCTGGAGCTACGAGGCCTTCGCCCGGCGGATCGACGATCTGGCCGAGACGCTGGAGGCCATCGGCCTGAGGCGGGGGGACCGGGTCGGCTGGCTCGGGCTCAACCATCCGAAGGTCTTCACCCTCCTCTTCGCCTGCGCCCGGCTCGGCGCGGTGCTCGTCCCCTTCAACTGGCGGCTGGCGGCGGCGGAGCTGGCGCGGATCGCGGAGGATTGCGGGCCGCGGCTGATCCTCCATGACGAGGAATTCGCGCATCAGGCGGCGGCGCTCGCCGGGCCGGGGCGCGTCATCGCCCATCATGCGCGGGCGATCCCGCCGCTGAAGCACGATCCGGAGCCGCGCGCCTTCCCGGCCCCGGACTTGATCCGGGGCCCCGAGGGGCTCGCGCATGAGATCGGGGCCCCGGATCAAGTCCGGGGCGATCAGAACGGGGCCGAAGCCCCCCTCCTCATCGTCTACACCTCGGGCGCGACGGGGCGGCCCAAGGGCGCCGTCCTCCCCGTCCGGGCCGTGGCGGCGAACGCGGCGATGAGCGTCGCGGCGCACGGATTGACGCGGGAGAGCCGGGCGCTCGTCGTCCTCCCGCTCTTCCATGTCGGCGGGCTCAACATCCTGCCGACGCCGTCCTTCTCCGTCGGCGCGGCGGTGGAGATCCATGAACGGTTCGAGCCGGCGGCGGCGCTCGCGGCGCTGACGGGGGGCGTCACCCACGCGATCATGGTGCCGACGGTGATGCAGGCGATCATGGGATTGCCAGGCTGGGCGGCGGCGGACCTTTCCCGCCTCCGCGCCCTCTCCATCGGCTCGACCGACGTGCCGCGGGAGATCATCGCGGCGGTCCACGCGCGGGGCGTGCCGATGCCGCAGATCTACGGCGCGACCGAGACGGGGCCCTTCGCGATCTACCAGACGGTTGCGGACGCGATGGAGACTCCCGGCTCCATCGGCCGCCCCGGAACGCTCTGCGAGATCAGGCTGGCGCGGCCGGACGGCTCCGAGGCGGCGCCGGGCGAGCCGGGGGAGATCCTCGTGAAGGGGCCGAACATCCTCTCCGGCTACTGGCGGAACGAGGCGGAGACGGCGCGCGCCATCGTCGACGGCTGGTTCCATACCGGGGACGTGGCCTTGCGGGACGAGGCGGGGCTCTTCTGGTTCGCGGACCGGATCAAGCATGTCGTGATCTCGGGCGGGGAGAACATCTATCCGGCGGAGCTCGAACGCGTTCTCCGCCCGCATCCGAAGGTGCGGGAAGTGGCGGTGGTGGGCCGGCCCGACCCGAAATGGGGCGAGGTTCCGGTGGCCGTGATCGCGCCGCGGGAGCCGATGACGGAGGCGGAGGCGCTCTCCGCCTTCAACGGCGTCCTCGCCCGCTACAAGCACCCGCGCGCCGTGGTCTTCGTCGAGGCGCTGCCGCGGAACGCGATGGGGAAGGTCGTGGCGGCGGAAGTGCGGGCGATGATCGGGGCCGGGTGAGGCCTGCGCACACGCTGTGCAGGGGTTCTATAATATTGAATTTAAGAGATAATCGGAAAGTCGGTCAAGAAAGGAGCGTCGCGCGCCGCTCGCACCATGGCCCGGTCGACCAGACCGGGCCGCGGCCTCCCTCCCCCCAGGGAGGCCGCATTGCGACGTTGCAAGACGTGCAACCGCAGAAGTTCCTGACGCCATAAACCGCTGAGCCCAATCGTTTCGAGGCGGCCCCCCGAGGGAGGCCGCGCCCCTCCGCGCGCCGCTCCCCCGTTCGCATTGCGCGCCCTTCCGCCCGCCTTTATAACCCGCCCTCCTCGCAGGAAGCGCCCGCAGACAGGGCCGCGCGCGGGGCGGGGAGGCACGATGTCCGACAGATCGCAGCTCGACGAAGACGCGCTCGCCTATCATTTCCTCGCTCCGGCGGGGAAGGTCGGCATCGTCGCCACCAAGCCGATGGCGACGCAGCGGGACCTCTCCCTCGCCTATTCCCCCGGCGTCGCCGCCCCCGTCCGCGCCATCGCGGCGGACCCGGAGGCGGCGTTCGACTATACGAGCCGGGGCAACATGGTCGCCGTCATCTCGAACGGCACGGCGATCCTCGGCCTCGGCGACCTCGGCGCGCTCGCCTCGAAGCCGGTGATGGAGGGCAAGGCCGTGCTCTTCAAGCGCTTCGCCGACGTGAACGCCATCGACCTCGAGCTCGACACGAAGGACGCCGACGAATTCTTCAACGCCGTCAGGCTGATGGGCCCCTCCTTCGGCGGCATCAACCTGGAGGACATCAAGGCGCCGGACTGTTTCATCATCGAGCAGCGGCTGCGCGAGACGATGGACATTCCGGTCTTCCATGACGACCAGCACGGCACGGCGATCATCTGCGTCGCCGGGCTCATCAACGCGCTGCACCTCACCGGGCGGCGGATCGGGGAGGCGCGGATCGTCGTCAACGGCGCCGGCGCAGCGGGGATCGCCTGCGTCGAGCTGGTGAAATCCCTCGGCGCGAAGCCGGAGAACTGCCT
>JAUHWJ010000379.1 GCA_030424705.1 Alphaproteobacteria bacterium
GGGTTCGGCGGGTTCTGGATGGCGGCCTGGCTCCCGGCCTGGGCGGTCGCCTTCCCGACGATCCTCGTCGTCGCGCCGCTCGTCCGCCGCCTCGTCGCCCGCCTCGTCCGTCAGCCCGCGCCGTCGCGGAGCACCGACCCGGCGAGATAGAGCGAGCCGCAGATCAGCACGCGCCGCGCCCCCGCCGCCAAAGCCGTCTCCAGCGCCGCCTCGACGCTCGAAGCCGCCTCCGCCTCCAGCCCCGCGCCCCGCGCCGTCTCCGCCAGCCGCTCCGGCGGCACGCCGGAGGCGGAGCCCGGAATGGCGACGGCGTGGAGCCGGGCGGCGACGCCCGCGAAATGGCGGAAGAAGCCCGCGCTGTCCTTCGTGTCGAGCATCCCGCAGATCAGATGCGTCTCCGCCTCCGGCAGGTCCCTGAAATGCCGCGCGATCACGAACCCGGCGGCGACGTTGTGCCCCCCGTCGAGCCATAATTCCGCGCCCACGCGCCTCGCCGCCTCCGCCAGCGCGCCGGTCCGGAGCCGCTGCATCCGCGCCGGCCATTCCGCCTCCGCCGGCGCGCGCGCGGCCGCCTCATCCCCGATCCCGAGCGCGCGGAGCGCGGCGAGCGTGGCCCCGGCGTTCTCCGCCTGATGGGCGCCGGGCAGCGCGGGCGGATCGAGGTCCAGCAGCCCCGCCCCGTCGCGATAGACGAGCCGCCCCCCTTCGAAGCCGCAGGTCCAGTCCCGCCCCGAGATCAAGAGCGGCGCGCCGACCCGCTCCGCCTGCCGCTCGATCACCTCCAGCGCCTCGTCCTCTTGCGGGCCGACGATGCAGGTCACCCCCGGCTTCAGGATGCCCGCCTTCTCGAAGGCGATCTCCGCCAGCGTCTCCCCGAGATATTGCTGGTGGTCGTAGGAGACCGGCGTGATGACCGTCAGCCGCGGCCGCGCCACGACATTCGTCGCGTCGAGCCGCCCGCCGAGCCCCACCTCCAGCAGGAGCCAGTCCGCCGGCTGGCGGGAATAGGCGAGGAAGGCCGCCGCCGTCGTGATCTCGAAAAAGGTGATCGGCGCGCCCCCGTTCGCCGCCTCGCATTCCTCCAGGAGCGCCGCCAGCGCCGGCTCCCCGATCAGCGCGCCGGAAAGCCGGATGCGCTCGTGGAACCGCGCGAGATGGGGGGAGGTGTAGGCATGCGCACTCATCCCCGCCGCCTCCACGCCCGCGCGGATCATGGCGAGGGTGGAGCCCTTGCCGTTCGTCCCCGCGATATGGACGACGGGCGGCAGCGCCCGCTCCGGATGGCCGAGGATGGCGAGCAGCCGCTCCAGCCGGTCCAGCGTCAGGTCGATGATCTTCGGGTGGAGGGTCAGCAGCCGGTCGAGGATCGCGTCGGAGCCGGAAGGCCCGGCGCTCAAGCGCCGCTTCCCTTCAGAGGGGCGGGCGCGGGGGCCGGCGCGGCGGCGGGCTCCGGCGTCGGCGCCGGCAGGTCGCCATGGATGCGCGGCGGCAGGCGGAGGAGGAGTCGGAGCAGCTTCGCCAGCTCGTCCCGCATCTTCCGCCGGTCCACCACCATGTCGAGCATCCCGTGCTCGAGGAGGTATTCCGCCCGCTGGAAGCCTTCGGGCAGCGTCTCCCTGATCGTCTGCTCGATCACGCGGGGCCCGGCGAAGCAGATCAGCGCGCCCGGCTCCGCGATCTGCACGTCGCCGAGCATGGCGTAGCTCGCCGTCACGCCGCCGGTCGTCGGATGGGTGAGCACGGTGATGACGGGCAGGCCCGCCTCCTTCACCATCTCCAGCGCCACGGTCGTCCGCGGCATCTGCATGAGGGAGAGTATGCCCTCCTGCATCCGCGCGCCCCCCGCCGCGCAGAAGACGACGAGCGGCGCGCCCGCCCGCGTCGCCGCCTCCGCCGCCGCGATCAGCGCATTGCCGACGGCGACGCCCATGGACCCCGCCATGAAGCTGAAATCCTGCGCGGCGACGACGGTCTGCACCCCGCCGATCGCGCCCTGCGCGACCAGCATCGCCTCCTGCTCCCCGGTCTCCTTCCGCGCCTCGCGCAGCCGGTCAGGATAGCGCTTCTGGTCGCGGAACTGCAGCGGGTCGGCCGGCGCCTCGGGGACCTTGATCTCGACGAAGACGCCGCCGTCGAACAAAGCCGTCATCCGGTCCCGCGGGCGGATCGCCATGTGATGGTCGCAGGAGGGGCAGACGGCAAGGCCCTCCGCCATCTCCCGGTGGAAGATCATCTGCCCGCAACCCTCGCATTTCGCCCAGAGATTCTCCGGCATCTCGCGGCGGGAGAAGAGCGAGTTGATCTTGGGCCGGACGTAGTTGGAAATCCAGTTCATGCGGCTCTCCGGGGGGCGCGGCGCGCGTTTGCGTCAGATAATCGGCGGGGCGGGGGATTGCAACGCGGGGGGGCGGGGACTTGGCATAGCCGTTCCTGGAGCGCGCTCGCCATTCGTGCTCCCGGCCTCGATCGGCGGCTTTCCAGTGGAAAGCCGCAGAGGCCGTCGCCCGGAGGCGCAAGCCGCAGGGCGAGGGGCGCCGAGCCGCCGCGTCGGTTGCAGATCGGGCCGTGCACGCCGCGGTGGGCGCGGGCTGATCCGCCGCGGGTCGGATCAGCCGGGCGCTTGTGGAGACGGTGCGCCAGAGATCAGACCGGGCAATGGCCGGCGCTCTCATTCGCAAGCTACGGGTGCTCGCAAGCTGGGAAGACCCCCTCACCCCCGCTTCTTCAACCCCCGGAAATCGAACGCGCCGCGCCTCGGGTCCTCCCCCTCGGCGAAGATGCGGTGCTTCACCACCTTCTGCGTCCCCGTCACCGGCAATTCGTCCATGAACCGGATCCACCCCGGCGCCTTGAAGAATGAGATGCGGCGGAAGGCGTGGTCGAAGAGGCTCCGCGCCGTCGCCTCGTCCGGCGCCGCGCCCGGCTTCAGAACGATGCAGGCCATCACCTCCTCCTCCCGCACCTCGTCCGGCGCCGCGATGCAGGCGACGGCGGAGACGCGGGCGTCCTCGAAAAGGCAGTTCTCCACCTCCGCCGCCGCGATGTTCTCGCCCGAGCGGCGGATGATGTTCTTCGAGCGGTCGATGAAATAGATCATCCCGCTCTCGTCCATCGACATCGTGTCGCCGGTATGGAACCAGCCGCCGCGCCAGGCCTCCTCCGTCGCCTCCGGCTTGTTGAGATAGCCGGAGAAGAACCCCCGCCGCGGCGTCGCTTCCGAATGGCGGATGACGAGTTCCCCCGGCGCCCCGCGCGGCTCCTCCGCGATGAAGATCGCGCGGCACATCTCCGTCATCCCCCAGCATTCGACGGCGGGAATCCCGAACCGCTCCTCGAAGGGCGCGTGCAGCGCCGGCTCGATCCCGGCGCCGAGCGCGGCGCGCAGCTTGCCCGCATCCCCGCGCCCCGCTTCCTTCTCCGCCATGATGACCGACATGACGACGCCGAGATAATGGAAGAGCGTCGCCTCCGTATCCCTGATGTCCCGCCACCAGGTCGTCATGGAGAAGCGGGGCGGGATCACATGCGCCGCCCCCGCCTGCATCAG
>JAUHWJ010000380.1 GCA_030424705.1 Alphaproteobacteria bacterium
AGAGGCGTCAGGCAGCCTTCGCCTCGAGCCGGTAGGCATGGAGCAGCGGCTCGGTATAGCCTGACGGCTGCGCCGCCCCCTCAACCGCCAGCGCCAGCGCGGCGCGGAAGGCGGGGCCGTCGAAACGAGGCGCCATCGGGCGATAGGCCGGGTCGCCCGCGTTCTGCGCATCCACCTTCGCCGCCATTCTGCGGAAGGCGCCCTCCACCTCCTCCCGGCTCACCACGCCGTGGCGCAGCCAGTTGGCGATGTGCTGGGCGGAGATGCGGCAGGTCGCTCGGTCCTCCATCAGGCCGACGTCGTGGATGTCCGGCACCTTGGAGCAGCCGATCCCTTGGTCCACCCAGCGGACGACATAGCCGAGGATGCCCTGGGCGTTGTTCTCCAGCTCCTCGCGCCGCTCCTCCGGGCTCCAGTTCGCGCCGTGGGCGACGGGGATGCGAAGGAGATCATCCCGCCGCGCGCGGCGGCCGCCCGCGGCGATCTCCCGCTGGCGGGCCTTCACGTCGATTTCATGATAATGCATGGAATGCAGCGTCGCCGCCGTAGGCGAAGGCACCCAGGCGCAGGAGGCTCCGGCCTTCGGATGCGCGATCTTCTCCCGCAGCATCGCTGCCATAAGGTCGGGCGCCGCCCACATGCCCTTGCCGATCTGCGCCCGTCCTATGAGCCCGACGGCGAGACCGGTGTCCACGTTCCAGTCCTCATAGGCGGAAATCCAGGCCTCGCCCTTCATCGCCGCCTTCCGAACCATGGGGCCTGCCGCCATGGAGGTGTGGATCTCGTCCCCTGTCCTGTCGAGGAAGCCGGTGTTGATGAAGCAGATGCGGGCCTTCGCGGCGCGGATGCATTCCTTGAGGTTCAGCGTCGTGCGCCGCTCCTCGTCCATCACGCCGATCTTGACCGTGTTGGGCGCGAGGCCGAGCGCCCGCTCCACATGGGCGAAGACCGCATCCGCGAAGGCGACCTCCTCCGGCCCGTGCATCTTCGGCTTCACGACGTAGACGGAGCCCGCCGGGCTGTTCGCCCGCGCGCCGCGAAGATCATGCAGCGCGCAGAGGACGGTGACCATCGCGTCAAGCAATCCCTCCGGCGCCTCGTTGCCCTCTCGATCCAGCACGGCGGGGTTGGTCATCAGGTGGCCGACATTGCGCACGAGCATCAACGCCCGGCCCTTGAGCGTGAGCCCCGAGCCGTCCGGCGCCGTAAAGGCCCGGTCTCCGGCGAGGGCGCGGATAAAGGTCTTTCCGTTCTTCTCCACGCGTTCGGTCAGGTCGCCGCGGCAGAGCCCGAGCCAGTTGGCGTAGGCGAGGACCTTGTCCTCGGCTTCGACTGCGGCGACGGAGTCCTCGCAATCCATGATGGCGGAGACCGCGCTTTCGAGGATCACGTCGGCGACGCCAGCCGGGTCGTCCTTCCCGATCCTGTGGGACCTGTCGATCACGATCTCCGCGTGGAGACCGTTCCGCTCGACGAGGATCGAGGCCGGCGCCTCTTCCGATCCCGAGAAACCCGCGAAACGGCCGGGTTCTGCGAGCGCGACGCAGCCCGCGGCCGTCTCCGCGACAAGGGCGCCCGCCTCTACCCGATATGCGGCGACGTCTGCGTGCGACGCGCCGGCGAGCGGCGCTGTCCTGTCGAGGAACGCCTTGGCCGCTGCGACCACTTTCTCGCCCCGCTCAGCGTCATAGGGGCCTGGCGCCGGCGCATCGCCCAACGCGTCCGTCCCGTAAAGAGCATCGTAGAGCGAGCCCCAGCGGGCGTTCGCCGCATTCAGCGCATAACGGGCGTTCATGATGGGAACGACAAGCTGCGGACCCGGAATCTCCGCGATCTCCGGGTCCACGTTCTCCGTCTCGACCGTGAAGTCGGGGCCCTCGGGCAGGAGATAGCCGATTTCCTCGAGAAAGGCGCGATAGGCCTCGGGCCGCCCCGCGCCGTGTTTCTCATGCCAGGCGTCTATCTGCGCCTGAAGCGCTGAGCGGCGTTCGAGCAGGGCGCGGTTCAGCGGCCCGAACTCATGGATCAGCGCGGAAAGCCCTCGCCAGAAGGCCGCCCCTTCAACGCCCGATCCGGGCAGCGCCCGCTCGTCAATGAAGGCGGCGAGCCGCGCATCCACTTGAAGTCCCTCGATCTCCACGCGCACAGACATGACGTCTCCCTTAGTATCCCACGGGATGCCGGATAGGGGAGGCGCGGAGCGGATTCAACCCCCGAGTTTCCGATCGGAAACTCGCTCAGGACGCGAGATGAGATACGAGGATGAAGAGACCGAGGGCGATGAGCAGCGCCCCGCCCGCACGCTCGGCGGCGGCGCCGAACCGGGCGCCGAGCATTCCCGCAAGCATCACGCCCGCGACGGAGGCGACGAAGGTCGCGCCCGCGACCGCGAGGGCGAGCGGGAGGATCGGCGCCTCGACCAGCGCGAGGGAACCGCCGACCGCCATCGCGTCGATGCTTGACCCGAAGGCCGCGGCGATCAGGCCAAAAACACCGGCGCGCCGCGCCGAGACCTCGCGCGCGCCGCCGAGCATCATGCGCAGCCCTACGGCGGAAAGGAGGCCGAAAGCGATCCAGTGATCCCAGGCCGCGAGCGCTTGCCCCGCCGCATGGCCCATCGCCCAGCCAAGCGCGGCGAGCCCCGCCTCCATCGCGGCGAAGAGAAACGCGATGCGCAGGGCGGGACGAAGGCGCGGGCGATCCATCGCAGCGCCGCGGCCCATCGAGGCGATCATCGCATCGACGGAGAGGCCGAGGGCCAAAAGGGCGAGGGCGGGCGCGGACATGGACGGCCTCCATCCGGATCGTGGACGAAGCAGATAGGAAACTCATCCTTCTTTGTCAATGATTTCAATATGTTGAATGGTTCTGAGACGCAGTTGCATCTGGCTGGCTTGAACCCGCCGTCCGCCGCGTCATAGTGCCGGACGAACGAGAAGGAGCCTGCCCATGCGCCCCGAAGACGCCGCGCCGCGCGCCGCAAGGACGATCCGCCTTTCCGAGTATCGCGCGCCCGACTGGCTGGTGGAGGAGACGCGGCTCGTCGTCTCCCTCGAACCCGCCGCGACGCGCGTGAGGTCGGCGATCCGGTTCCGGCGGAACGGGCCGGGGGCGGCCGATCTCGTACTCAACGGCCATTCGATGAAGCGCCTTTTCGCCGCTATCGACGGGGTCGCGCTCCCCGAGGCCGCTCTGTCTGAGGGAGAGGAGACGCTGACCATCCCCGCCCGCTTCCTACCCGATTCAGGGTTCCTGTGGGAGGCGGAGACGGAGATCGACCCGGCGGCGAACACCGCGCTCGAAGGGCTCTACATGTCGAACGGCATGTATTGCACGCAATGCGAGGCCGAGGGCTTCCGCAAGATAACGCATTACCCGGACCGGCCCGACGTGATGGCCCCCTTCTCCGTCCGGATCGAAGGGGACCTCCCGGTGCTCCTCTCCAACGGCGATCTCGTTGAGGAGGGCGTGACGACTGACGGCCGCCGCTTCGCCGAATGGCGGGATCCGTGGCCGAAGCCCGCCTATCTCTTCGC
>JAUHWJ010000381.1 GCA_030424705.1 Alphaproteobacteria bacterium
CTACAAGACCCTCCACGGCGCCCGCGGGAACGACTCGCCCTCGCGCCGCCGGGCCTTCTCGCTCCGGCTGGTGGGGGACGATGCGCGCTATGTCGAGCGGCCGGGCCGCACCTCCCCGCCCTATCCGGGCCACGGCATGAAGCCGGGCGAGCGGCTGCGAGAGGACTGGTTCCCCGTCATCTGGCGCGCCGCCTGAATCGAAACGCCGGCGCCTGCGCCGGTCGCCTCAGGTCGGTATCCGAGCGGAGAGCGCCTCGCTCTCCGTCCAGAGACGGGCCCACTGGGCGCGATCCTGAGCAGCCGGGCTCGTCTCCGTCACGGCGCGCTTGTACCAGTACTTGCCCGTCTCTCCCTCAACCTCCGGGGCCGAGGCGAGGTGGACGAGCGTGTCCGATCCTTCGTCGACGCCAACGCCGGCGAGGTTCTGCATTGTCCAGAGCACGGCGGCGGTCACCCGCCCGACGAGGCTCCTGTTCGTCTTGCCGAACCTTGAGGCCACGATTCCGGGATGCAGGGCGTTGACCGTCACGCCGCTGTCTTTCAGCCGCTCGGCCAAGTCGAAGCTGAACATCACGTTCGCGAGTTTCGACTGGCAGTAGGCCTTGAGCGGGGAGAAGCCCCGCGAGAGGCCGAGATCGTCGAAGTGCATCTCGCCTTTCGCATGAAGTTCGGAGGCGACGTTGACGATCCGCGCCGGCGCGGAGGCGCGCATCAGGTCCAGAAGTCCGCGCGTCAGTTCGAAATAGGCCATGTGGTTGAGCGCGAAGGTCCGCTCCACGCCCTCCGCCGTCTCCCGCCGCTCGGTGAAGATCGCGCCGGCATTGTTGAGCAGCACATGAAGCCTGTCGTGCCGCGCCTTGTAGGCTTCCGCCAGCGCGCGGGTTTCTGCGATCGAGGAGAGATCGGCGCGGAGCCCCGTGATCCGGTCGTTGCCGCTCTCCCGTCGCAGGGCTGCGACCGTCCTGTCCAGCTTCGCCTGATCGCGCCCGACAAGGGTAAGGGTCGCGCCGGTCCGCGCGATCTTGCCGGTCGCGCTGAGACCGATTCCGCTCGTCGCGCCCGTGAGCAGCACGAAGGTCTCCGGGTTCAGAACGCTTGTCTGCATATGTCGGCTCCGCAGGGGCTTCGCCCGCGCTTGGCGCGGCTGCGCCAATCCGCTAGAAGTAAGTGTCGCTTACTTAAGTGAGCGCCACTTACTTTGTCAAACGGAAAGCGCATGACCCCCGCGACGTCGAAAGAGCCCCGGAACTTTCACCACGGCGATCTTCGCGCCCAGCTCATTCTGGCCGTGCGGGCGCTCGTCGAGGCGCAGGGTGCGGACGGGTTCTCGATCGCAGAGGCCGCGCGCGCCGCCGGCGTCAGTTCCGGCGCGCCCTACAAGCATTTCGAGGATCGCCGCGCCTTGCTGAGAGCGGTGGCTTCCGACGGGCTGGAGCGCCTCCGCGTCGCCATGCTCGCGGCTAAGGACGGTCTTCGGCCGGGCTCGCTGGACGCGATCGCCGCTATCGGGCTCGCCTATATCGCCTTCGCCAAGGCCCAGCCGGGCCTGTTCAGGCTGATGTTCGGATTGACCGACGGGCACGAAAAATCGGCCGAGTTGGCGGAAGCCGGCCAGCGCGCATTCGCCGTCGTGCTCGAAGCGACGGCCGACCATGTCGGTCAGAGCGCCGCGACAAGCGCGGTTCAGGAAACCGCCTATCTCCTTTGGACGCTTGTCCACGGGCACGCCTTCCTTTCGATCGACGCGAAACGGAAGGATCAGGCCGGCCGCCCTGACGACGAGTATTATGTTCGTCGCGCCAGCGCCGCCATTCTCGGGAGCCATGATCGCGGTCTGTGAGGCGGATGATTGCGCCCCAGCGCGCCGCCTGAATCGAAACGCCGGCGCCCGAGGGGGAGGGCGCCGGCGCCGGGCCGGCCAGAGAGGGGAGAGAGGCCGGCTTTCCGGTCAGGCCTCAGCCGGCGGGCAGCAGGACCTTGTCGATCACATGGATCACGCCGTTGGAGGCCGCGACGTCCGCCGTCGTCACGGTAGCGTCGTTGATCATCACGCCGCTGGTCGCGTTGATGGCGAGCGCGCCGCCCTGCACGGTGGTCGCGTCGAGCGTCTTGCCCGCGATGTCGGGCGACATCACGACGCCGGGGACGACGTGATAGGTCAGGATGGCGACGAGCTGATCCTTGTTCTCGGGCTTCAGGAGGTTCTCCACCGTGCCCTCCGGCAGCGCGGCGAAGGCGGCGTCAGTCGGCGCGAAGACGGTGAACGGCCCGTCGCCCTTCAGCACGTCCACCAGGCCCGCGGCCTGAACGGCGGCGACGAGGGTGGTGAAGGAGCCGGCGCCGACGGCCGTGTCCACGATGTCCTTGTCCGCGGCGTAGGAAGCCTGCGGGGCGGCGAAGGCGGCGGCGAGGGAGAAGGCGGCGGCGGCGAAAAGGGTCTTCATGTGGTCCTCCGTTGTCTGCGTGTGCAAAATGCCCACGCTTGGAGCGGTAGATGCGCCTCACGACGACGCGATCAAGGCGCGAGGGGGCGGATTCCGGCTGTTCGTGTGCAATTCTCACACGTATGTTATCCATCGACATGACCGGAGCCCTTCCCCCCGCCGGGGCGGAGGGGGCGAGGGCGGCGCTCCTGATCCGCGTCGCGCGCCTCCTCCTCCGCCCGCTCGCCCGCGCCCTCCTCGCCGAGGGGATGACGGCGCCCGCCTTCGAGCGGCTGGCCCGCGCCGCCTTCGTCGAGGCGGCGGAGGCGGAGATCGCGCGCGCGGGGCGGAAGCCGACGGTGAGCGCGATCTCGCTGATGACGGGCGTGCACCGGCGGGACGTGAACACGCTCCGCGACCCGGACCGGCAGGCGGAGGACGCGCTGCGGGAGCGCGCCGCCGTCCTCGCCACGGTGATCGCGCGCTGGCTTGCGGCGCCCGAGTTCACGGATGCGGAGGGCGGGCCCGCGCCGCTTTCGCCGCATGGCGAAGGTGGCAGTTTCGACGCGCTCTGCGCCACGGTGAGCAGCGACGTGCGCCCGCGCGCGATCCGCGACGAGCTGGAGCGGCAGGGGCTGGTCGAGGCGGACGGGGAGGGGCGGCTCCATCTCCTCGAAACCGCGCTCCGCGGGCCGGCGGACCGGGAGCAGGCGCTGATCTTCCTCGCGGAGAACGTGGGGGACCATATCGCCGCGGGGGCGGAGAACCTCGCGGCGGAGACGCCGCGGCATGTCGAGCGGGCGCTGTTCTACAACCGGCTCTCCCCCGCCTCGGCCGAGGAGCTCGCCGCGGCGGCGCGGCGGGAGGCGCAGCGTTCGCTCACTCGGCTCAACCGGCTGGCGCACCGGCTTCAGGGCCGGGACGCTTCCGAGCCCGCCAACCGTGCGCGGTTCCGCTTCGGCCTCTATGTATATCGCGACGGAGACGCGCCTGAAGGAGAGGGGCGTGAAGGAGGCGGGGATGATTGACCGGCGGCGCATGATGGCCGGCCTCGGCGCGGGGCTCCTCGCCGGCTGCGCGGGCGGCGAGGCGCCTGATTTCGCCGCCGCGC
>JAUHWJ010000382.1 GCA_030424705.1 Alphaproteobacteria bacterium
GAAGCATCGCCAGAACGTTTCGGAATTCCTGAAGTTCTGGGAGGAAGGGAAGATCAACCCTCGCATCTCCTCTTCCCACCGCCTCGAGGATTTCGTGAAGGCCTATGACGACATCGCGGAGCGGCGGGCGATGGGCAAGGTCGTCCTGACAATGGAGTGAACGCGGCGGCGGGCTCAGCCCGCCCCGCTCGCCTCGGGCCGCGTCCAGATGAAGAGCAGAACGGCGGAGAGAACCGCCGCCTGCAGCGCCAGCACCCAGGCCGCCAGCCCGAGCGCCAGCGAAATCCCGAACGCCGCCCCGATGGAGGCGGTCGCCAGCCACTTCGCCCGCCGCCGGATCGCGCCGGAGGCCCGCCAGTCCGCGATCGGCGGGCCGAAGGTCGGATGCGCCAGCAGCCAGTCATGGAACCGCCCGGAGGAGCGCGCGAAGCAGAACGCCGCGAGGAGGAGGAACGGCACCGTCGGCAGGAGCGGCAGCACCACGCCCACCGCGGCGAAGCCGACGGCGAGACATCCCGAGAGGAGCCAGAAGATCCGCATCGTCGACAGATAGAGGCTCGGCGCGCCCGCGTCACCGCAGCGCCGCGCATTTTCTCCCTGTCCCCCGGCGTTCCGCCGCCCTAGGCTCGGAAAGAGGCGATGATGAGCGACGCCGGCCCCGCATTCTCCGTCCTGACCGCGCTCGGCGGCCTCGGCATGTTCCTCCTCGGCATGTCGCTGATGACGGGCGGGCTCCGCGCCGTCGCCGGGGCGCGGCTCCGCGCCGGTCTCGCGCGGGCGACGGGGCGGCCGGCGCGGGCCGCCCTCCTCGGCGCCGGGGCGACTGCCCTCCTGCAATCCTCGAGCGCGGTGATCGTCACAGTCGTCGGCTTCGTCGGAGCCGGGCTGATGACCTTCCCGCAGGCGCTGGGCGTCATTCTCGGCGCCAATGTCGGGACGACGGCGACGGGCTGGATCGTCTCGCTCCTCGGCATCAGGCTCGACCTCGCCGCGCTCTTCGCTCCCCTCACGCTCGCCGGCGCGCTGATGAGCGCGCTCTCGCCGGGCCGCGCCGCCGCGCTCGGCCGGGCGATCGCCGGCTTCGGCCTCCTCTTCATCGGGATCGAGGCGATGCAGTCCGGCATGGGTTTTCTCGCCGAACGGTTCGGGCCGGAGTCCTTCCCCGGCGACGATTTCGTCGGCCGGTTGCAACTCGTCGGGCTCGGCCTCGCACTCACCCTTGTCACGCAATCATCGAGCGCGGGGATCGTCATGGCCCTCGCCGCGCTCGCCTCCGGCCTCATCTCCTTCCCGCAGGCAGCCGCCCTCGCCATCGGGATGGATGTGGGGACGACCGTCACCGCCCTCCTCGCCACCATAGGCGGGCGGAGCGCGGCGCGGCGCACGGGCGCGGCGCATGTGATCTACAACGTCCTGACCGGGATCATGGCCTTCGCGCTTCTCACCCCCGCCGGCATGGCCGTGGCCGCGTGGGAGCGGCTCGCAGGCGGCTATTCGCCGGAGATTGCGCTCGTCGCCTTTCACAGCGGGTTCAACCTCCTCGGCGCCCTTCTCGGCCTCCTCTTCATCCGCCCCCTCGCGAGGCTGATCGAGGCGCTGACGCCGGAGCGCGGGCCGCGCCTCACCGCGCCGCTGGAAGAGCGGCTGCTGGAGGAGCCGCCCGTCGCCGCCCTCGCAGCGGCGGAGGCGGCGGGGCGGATCACGGACGACCTTCTCGCCGCCCTCGCCCGCGCTCTGGGCGGCGCCCCGGTCGACCTTTCCGCGAACCGGGAGGCGGTGGAGGCGCTTCGCCTCTATGTCGGGCGCATCCGCCTCGGCTCCACCGACCCTGCCGTCCATGCGCGGATGAACCACGTCATCCACATGCTCGACCATCTCGCCCGCCTCCATCATCGCGCCGCGCAGGCCGAACGCCTCGCGCTCCTCGCCGCAGGGGGCGCGATGGCGTCGGAAGGCCGCGCGCTCGCCGCCTGCCTCGCCGCGCCCGAGGATGAGCGGGAGGCGGCGGCCTCCGCCCTCCGCGCGCGGCTCGAAGCGGAGGCGGGCGCCTTCCGCGCGCAGGAGATCATGGAAAGCGCCCGCGGCGAGCAGAGCCTCGACGCGGCCATCGCGCAGCTCGATGCGATCCGCTGGGCGATCCGCGTCTCCGACCATGTCGCCCGCCTCTCCGTCCACCGGCGCGCGCTGGCGGAGGATCAGAGGTCGAGCAGCCCCTGAGCGCCCTTCGCCCGGCCCCGCTTCGGCGCGGCGGGCCCGCCGCCCGCCGCCACGGCCCGCGCCTCCCCGTCCGCGAAGCGGAGCGTCAGCGCCGCGCCGGGCTTCACGCCCGAAGCGCGCGTCACCACGCCCCCCTCGCCGGAGACGATGGCGTAGCCCCGCGCCAGCACCCCCTCCGGCCCGAGCGAGAGGAGGAGCCGCCCGGCCTCCGCCAGCCGCCGCCGCTCCCGCTCCGGCCCCAAGGCCCCCGCGCGGGCGAGGCGGGCGGCGAGCCCTTCGAGCCGCGCCCGCCGCTCCTCCGCCCCGCGCCCCATCCGTTCCGGAGCCCGGCCGAGCCGGGCGGCGAGCCCGGCCAGCAGCCGGTTCGCCTCGCGGAGCCGCGCGGCGAGGATCTGCGGCCCGAACCGCCCCGCGGGGCCCGTGAGCATCCCCGCCCGCTTTTTCGCCGCGAGGGCGGAGAGGGCGCGCGGCAGGCCCTCCGCCCGGAGGTCGAGCCGCTGCCGCGCCTCCGCGATCAGCGCTTCGGGCCGGGGCAGGGCGCGCGCGAGGTCGCGGAGCCGGCGCCGCCGCTCCTCCAGCATCCGCGCGAGCGCCCGCGCCCGCCGCTCCTCCAGCCCCGAGAGCCGGGCGAGGAGCTCGCCCCGCACTGGCGCCGCCATCTCCGCCGCAGCGGTGGGCGTCGGGGCGCGGCGGTCGGCGGCGAAGTCGATCAGCGTCACGTCCGTCTCGTGACCCACCGCCGAGATGAGGGGGATCTCCGAGGCGGCGGCGGCGCGGACCACGATTTCCTCGTTGAACCCCCAGAGGTCCTCCACCGATCCGCCGCCCCGCGCCACAATCAGCACGTCGGGCCGGGAGAGCCCCCCGGCGGGCAGCGCGTTGAAGCCGCGGATCGCGGCGGCGACCTCCCCCGCGCAGGCCTTGCCCTGCACCGCCACCGGCCAGACCAGCACCTCCATCGGGAACCGCTCCGCCAGACGGTGGAGAATGTCCCGGATCACCGCGCCCGAGGGCGAGGTGACGACGCCGACGACGCGGGGCAGGAACGGAATGGGCCGCTTCCGCTCCGCCGCGAAGAGCCCCTCTGCGGCTAGCGCCGCCTTCCGCTTTTCGAGCTGCGCCATCAGCGCGCCCATGCCGGCTGGGGCGAGCCGGTCCACGATCAGCTGATAGCGGGACTGGCCGGGAAAGGTGGTGAGCCGCCCCTCGGCCACCATCTCCATCCCCTCCTCCGGCTCCGTCTCGAACCCGGCGGCGACGCCCTTCCAGGCGACGGCGTTCAGCACGGCGCGGTCGTCCTTCAGGTCGAAATAG
>JAUHWJ010000383.1 GCA_030424705.1 Alphaproteobacteria bacterium
GAAGCCTCAAGCCCGCGGTTGCCAGAAGTGTTTTCTCCTCTATCCTGCGAGTGCGTCCTTATTCGGCGCCGCAGCACCGAGTCGCCCCATGCGTGTCGCCGCCCTCGCGTTTCTTCTCACTTTCGTAGTGTCGCCGAGCTTCGCGCAGCAAGGTCCGCCGCCCGTCACTGTTGCGAAGCCCGTCGTCAAGACCATCGTCGAGGATGACGAATTCACCGGGCGTTTCGAGGCGGTGGAGGACGTGACCGTTCGCTCCCGCGTCACCGGCTATCTCGAATCGGTGATGTTCACCGACGGTCAGCTGGTGGAGAAGGGCGAACCGCTCTTCGCCATCGATCAGCGGCAGTTCCGCCTGTTGCTCGAACAGGCGGAAGCGCAGGTCGGGGTGGCCGAGGCGAGCCACGCCTTCGCGCGGGAGCAGCTCGACCGGGCGGAGGCGCTCATCACGACAGGAAATATCGCCCAGGCTACCGTGGACCAGCGGCGCGAAGCCTTCCTCGCCGCGGCCGGCGCGCTCGAACAGGCGCGGGCGGCGGTGCAGTCCGCCCGCATCGACCTCGAATATTCGGAAATCAGCGCCCCGATGTCCGGCCGGATCGACCGGCGGCGCATCGATCCGGGCAACCTTGTGACGGCGAACGAGACCGTGCTGACGAGCATCGTCGCCACCGATCCGATATACTTCTCCTTCGACATCGACGAGCGCTATTTCCTCGCCTATTCGCGTGATGCGCGGGCTCGCGGCGTCCCCCTCAACCAGGGCGGCGGGCTGGAAGCGTATGTGACGCTTCTCGATGAGACGATGGGGGCTTTTTCCGGCCAGGTCGATTTCGGCGAGAACCGGATCAGCGCCGAATCCGGCACGCTGCGGCTCCGCCTCGTCGTGCCGAACCCGGACGGCCTCCTCACGCCCGGCCTTTTCGGCCGTGTGAACGTCACCGGCTCGCTGCCCTATGAAGGCGTCCTCATCCCCGATTCCGCGCTCGTGGCGGACCAGAACCGCCGGCTGGTGATGATTGTGGACGGGGAGGGGAAGGTGACCCCGCGCGAGGTGCGGCCGGGGCCGCGGATCGACGGCTATCGCGTCATCCGCGCGGGGCTCGACGGCTCCGAGACCATCGTGATCGAGGGGATCGCCCGCGCCCGACCCGGCGCGACCGTGACGCCCGAGCTCGTGGAGCTTCCGCCCGCGGCGGAGAACTGAGATGGGTCGCTTCTTCGTAGACCGGCCGATCTTCGCGGCCGTCGTCTCGATCATCCTCGTGATCGTCGGGGTCGTCTCCTATCTCCGGCTCCCCGTCGCGCAATATCCGGAGATCGCGCCGCCCTCCATCGTCGTCCGCGCCGCCTATCCGGGCGCCGACGCCGAAACGGTGGCGGCGACGGTCGCCACCCCGCTCGAACAGGAGATCAACGGGGTGGAGAACATGCTCTACCTTTCCTCCTATTCGACCTCGGACGGGTCGATGAGCATCACGGTCACGTTCGAGCTCGGCACCGATCTGGACGCCGCGCAGGTGCTCGTGCAGAACCGCGTCTCCGTGGCGGAGGCGCGGCTGCCGGCGGAGGTGCGGGCGCTCGGCGTCACCACGTCGAAATCCTCGCCCGACCTGATGATGGTCGTCCACGTCCTCTCGCCGGATGCGAGTTTCGACCAGCTCTATGTCTCCAACTACGCCCGCGCGCGCATCCGCGACAGGCTGGTGCGGCTCGACGGGGTGGGCGAAGTCCTCCTCTTCGGCGAGCGGGAATTCTCCGCCCGCGTCTGGCTCGAGCCGGACCGCCTCGCCTCCCTCGGCCTCACGGCCGGGGACGTGGTGGCCGCTCTGCGGGAGCAGAACGTGCAGGTCTCCGGCGGCTCGCTCGGCGGGCCACCGAATTCCCTGGGCTCCGCCTTCGAGGTGGCGATCACGACGGAAGGGCGGCTTCAGCAGCCGGACGAGTTCGGCCGCGTGATCGTCCGCGCCTCGGATGACGGCCGCATCGTCCGCGTCAGCGACGTCGCGCGGGTCGAGATCGGCGCGCGGAGCTACGTCAACAATTCCTATCTCGACAACAAGGAGGCGGTGGCGCTCGGCATCTTCCAGCGGCCGGGCTCCAATGCGCTCGAGACGGCGGATGCGATCTTCGCGACGATGGAGGAGGTGAAGCAGGACTTTCCGCCGGGGCTCGATTACCGCGTCGTCTACAACCCGACGGAATTCATCTCCGCCTCGGTGGAGGCCGTCTATACGACGATCTTCGAGGCGGTCGTCCTCGTCGTCGTCGTCATCCTCGTCTTCCTGCAGGGCTGGCGCGCGGCGGTAATCCCGCTCGTCGCGATCCCGGTCTCCCTGATCGGGACCTTCGCCTTCATGCTGGCCTTCGGCTACACGATCAACCTCCTCACTCTCTTCGGCCTGATCCTCGCCATCGGCATCGTGGTGGACGACGCCATCGTGGTCGTGGAGAACGTGGAGCGGAACATCGCGGAGGGGCTTTCGCCCCGCGAGGCCGCGCACCGGACGATGGACGAGGTTTCGGGCGCCGTGATCGGCATCAGCCTCGTCCTCATCGCCGTCTTCGCGCCGACGATCTTCGTCCCCGGCATTACCGGGCAGTTCTACACCCAGTTCGCGGTGACGATCTCGGTCGCCACGGTAATTTCCGCCGTCAATTCGCTTTCGCTCTCCCCCGCGCTCGCCGCGATCCTGCTGAAGCCGCACGGGGCGCACGGGCCGGGGAACCCGCTCGCGCGGCTCGGTGCGGCGTTCGCCGGCGGCTTCAACCGCGGGTTCGACGCGATGGCGCGCGGCTACGGCGCGCTGGTGCGGCGGATGACGGGCTCGGCCATAGCGCTCCTCCTGATGTTCGTCGTCTTCGCCGGGCTCCTCGGCGCGACGGCCTTCATGGCGCAGCGCGTGCCCACGGGGTTCATCCCCGACAGCGACCAGGGCTACGCCATCGTCGTCGTCCAGCTGCCCGAGGGCGCCGCGCTCGACCGGACGGATGCGGTGATGAAGCAGGCGACGGAGATCGCGCTCGGCACACCCGGCGTCTCCGCCGCCGTCGCCTTCGCCGGCTTCTCCGGCGCCACCTTCACCAACGCGCCGAACCAGGGCGTGATCTTCACCACCTTCGACAGTTTCGAGGAGCGCGGCGCGGCCGGCCTCCCCGCCGGCGCCATCGTCGGGCAGCTCTTCGGGCGGATGCAGGTGCTGCGGGAGGCGTTCATCATCGCCGTCGCGCCGCCCACCGTGCGCGGCGTCGGCTCGGGCGGCGGCTTCAAGCTCCAGCTCCGCGAGAACGAGAGCGCGGACATGCGCCGCGTGCTCGGGACGGCCTATGCGATCATGGGCGCCGCCGCGCAGTCGGACAAGGTGAGCCGCGTCTTCACCACCTTCTCCGCCTCCTCCCCGCAGATCTTCCTCGAGATCGACCGGGTGCGGGCGCAGATGTTGAATGTGCCCATCGGCGCGATCTTCGAGACGCTCTCGATCAATCTCGGCTCCGCCTATGTGAACGACTTCAACGCCTTCGGGCGGCTCTTC
>JAUHWJ010000384.1 GCA_030424705.1 Alphaproteobacteria bacterium
CCCTAGCCGATCGCCCCGGAGCCGGCAAGCATGGACAAGCCTAAGCGTTCTGTGGGAAAGCCCCCCGAAACGAAGCGAAGACAGGCGGGCTTTCCTTGACCAACGCCGTTCTCCTCAGCGCCGGGCAGGGTCGGCGCCTTGGCAAGCTGACCGAAGACAGGCCGAAATGCACCGTCATGATCGGCGGCAGAAGCATCGTCGAATGGCAGGTCCGCGCCCTTCTCGCCAACGGCATCGAGCGCATCACCATCGTAACCGGCTTCCGCGCGCCGATGATCCGCGCTGCGCTGGAGGCGGCCGCGATGCCGGCGGAAATCGAGTATCTCTACAACCCCTTCTATGCGGTCGCGGACAATGTCGGCTCCTGCTGGATGGCGCGGGAGCGGATTGGCGAGGACAGCATCCTCATCAACGGCGACACGCTTTTCTCCCCCGCAATCCTCGCCCGCGTGCTTGAGCGCGCCGCGGCTCCGATCTCCGTCACCATCGACCGCAAGGGGGTCTACGATTCCGACGACATGAAGGTGCGCCTCTCGGGAGACCGGCTTTCCGACATCGGCAAGACGCTCACCGCGCCAGTGGACGGCGAGTCGATCGGGATGCTCCGCTTCCGCGGGGAGGGCGGCGCGCTCTTCGCCGCCAAGCTGGAAAGTGTGCTGGCCGATCAGTCCGCCCTTTCGCTCTGGTATCTCTCGATCATCGACCGCATCGCGAAGACGGGCGCGGTAGGATTCGTCGATATCGAAGGGCTGCCCTGGGCCGAAGTCGATTTCGCGCAGGATGTCGAGGCCGCCGCAGCTGCCGTCGCTCAGTTCGGGCTCTGATCCGCCAGCCACGAGGTGAGCGGCGCGCGCCTCGCCGCTGCGAAGCCCTGCACGATCTGAACCCCGTGCACCACGAGTCCGACCGCTACCCAGACGGCCACGAGCAAGAATCCGACATCCGGCGCGCCCAGCAGCGTCGCCGCAGTCAGGATCACGAGGTTCGGGTTCCGCCGCGCCGTGATCTTGCGGAAGAAGCTGTCGAACGGGCGCCAGATATGCATCTCGATCCCGAACCGGGCGATGAAGAGCCCCTCCATCAGCCGCTGCGCGACATAGCCGAAAAGGATCACACCGAGCGCGGGCCCGACGGCGCCGGGCGCTGCGCCTAGGCCAATCCCCCAGGCCCACCACCAGAAGGGCGGGTGGACGAGGTCGATCCCGTGATCCAGCACGTCGCCGATCTTCGATGAGGTCAGCGTCGCCCGCGCCAGCTTGCCGTCGACCGTGTCCAGGAATGTCATTACCCAGGCGACAGCCAGGCCGGCGAGGAATGAGCCGGTCCAGAACAACCACATCGCCGCGAAAACGAGCGCAAGCGAGGCGAGCGTCACCTGGTTCGGGGTGAGCCCGAAGCGGACGCAGAGCCGTACGGCGTGAAGGGCGGGAACGGGCCAGACATGCTTGGTCACGAAGTCCGTGACGCCCTTGTAGGTCGCGTCAAAGATCTCCTGTTCGGCCGGGCGCGGATCTCGGGCGATGGCGCAAACCATCGGATCGGCGCGCTTCCTGAGTTGCTTGTCGTAACGCCCGGCGAGTTCCGCCCCGGTCTTTGCCTCCGGCCCGGCCTTTGCGCCGATCTCCGCCGTCGCGGGAAGCCGCGCGCCGGCGACGAGCCCTGAATCGTCCTTGAGCACCACGCCCGGCGCGGCCTTCGCCAGGGCGGCGAGGACTGACCCGCCATAAACATGCGAGGCCGAAAGGAGCAATTCGGCGCCCTCCGGCGTGTCCACGACCCGGAAGCCTGCTTTCGCCGCCTGCCGCGCAAGCCGCTCCCGCGGCAAGAGGCCGAAGACGCGCGGCGCGTCCGAACCTTCCACCCAGGCGAGGAGCGGCGCGCTCATGACCCGCCCTTCCGCGGCTCCGGCCGCCAGTCCGCCGGAGCCATCTCGAAGCCCGCGAACTCGAAACCCGGCGCAACCGTGCATGAGACGAGCGTGAAACGCCCGAGCGAGGCCGCGGTCTGCCACCATCCAGCCGGGACGACCAGCTGCGGCCGCTGCCCCTGAGCGAGCTCAGGGCCGAGCATCCTTGTCTCCGCATCGTGACCGTCGGATGAGAGGGTCAGCGCCAACGGCGCGCCGAGATGCCAGAGCCAGATCTCCGTAGCGTCGACGCGGTGCCAATGGGAGAACTGATGCGCCTCCAGAAGGTAGTAGATCGCGGTGCCGGCGGCGCGTTCGCCCTCTCCGGCTGGGGCGCGCCAAGTCTCTCGATACCAGCCGCCCTCGGGGTGTGGTTCGAGGCCGAGTGTGGCGATGATCTCCCGAGCCGTCTCCATCAGGCGCCGAGCCTCAGCGCCATCTCGAAATGCGGGATTCCGCCGTCGATGAAGCTTTCCCGCGGGGTGCGGGCGAAGCCGAAGCCCTCGTAGAAGCGCTGAAGATGCGCCTGCGCCTCGATCTCCAGCAGCCGGCCCGGCGCGCGCGCAGCGGCCTCCGCGAGGGCGGCGCGGATCAGCGCGCTGCCCCTGCCGCCGCCGCGTCGGTCCTCCCGGAGGGCGATTCGGCCGAGATTGACGGGGCCTTCGCCTTCGAGCCCGGTGAGACGGCAGGCTCCGGTGATCTCCGCCCCCTCGCGGAGGAGGCCGTGGAGCGAGACCGGGTCGAGCCCGTCAATCTCAGGGTAGAGGCTCCGCTGCTCAAGCACGAAGACGTCGAAGCGGAGTTTCAGGAGGTCATGGACCTCCCGCCCGCTCAGGCTCCCGAAAGCGCGGAAATCCGGAGCGGCGCTCACCCGGCGAGCCGCTCCATCGCCTCGTCCGACAGATCGAAATTGGCGGTTACGTTCTGCACGTCGTCATCGTCCTCAAGGGTTGCGATGAGCTTGAAAAGCGTGGCTCCCACCGCCTCGTCCACTTCCGTGAGAGTCTGCGGCTTCCAGATCAGCTTGGTCGACTCGGCTTCGCCCAGCGTTTCCTCCAGCGCAGCGGAGACCTCGGCAAGGTCGGCCGCCTCGGTGAGGATCGCATGGCCATCTGGCCCGCTCTCGACATCCGACGCTCCCGCTTCCAGCGCAGCCTCCAGAACCTTGTCCTCCGTCCCGACGGAGACCGGATAGAGGATCTGCCCCACCCGATCGAACATGAAGCTCACCGAACCCGTCTCCGCGAGGTTGCCGCCGTTCTTCGCGAAGATCGAACGGACGTTTGACGCGGTTCGGTTGCGATTGTCCGTCATCGCCTCGACGATCACGGCGACGCCGCCGGGGCCGTAGCCCTCGTAGCGGATTTCGTCATAGCTCTCCGCGTCGCCGCCCTGCGATTTCTTGATCGCGCGCTCGATCACGTCCTTCGGAACGGAGACGCTCTTGGCTTCCTTCACCGCGAGCCGCAGGCGCGGGTTCTTGTCCGGGTCCGGGTCGCCCATCTTCGCGGCGACGGTGATTTCCTTCGCCAGCTTGGAGAAAAGCTTGGAGCGCGCCGCATCCTGCCGCCCCTTGCGATGCTGGATGTTCGCCCATTTCGAATGG
>JAUHWJ010000385.1 GCA_030424705.1 Alphaproteobacteria bacterium
TCATCTGGCGGCTGACCGTCTCCAGCGTCAGGCCGAGATAATCCGCCATCGCCTCCCGCGTGATCGGCAGGTCAAAGGTGACGGCGCCGGCCGCGCCCGCCGGCGTGAGGCTGAGCTGCCGCCGCGCGATGATGGCGAGGAAGCTCGCGATCTTCTCCCGCGCGGTCTTCCGCCCGAGGATCAGGAGCCATTCCCGCGCCGCGTCGAGCTCGTCCATCGTCATCTCGAGCAGGCGGCGGGAGATGGCCGGGGAGGTTTCGATCAGCGCCTCGAACTCGCCCTTCGCGAAGCGGCAGATCATGACGTCGGAAACCGCCGTAACGTCATAGGGGGAATTCGGGCGGCCGGGCCGGCCGACGAAATCCGAAGGCAGGAGGAGGCCGATCATCTGCCGCCGCCCGTCCTCCATCGTCTGGCTCAGCGTCGCGACGCCGGAGACGATGGAGCCGAGAAAGCGCATCCTGTCCCCCGCCCAGAGAATCGTCTCGCCGGCGGCGTAGGTTTCGTAGGTCTTGATCCGGTTCAGGAGGTCCAGCTCCGAATCCTCGCAGCGCGAGCAGACGGCCCGATAGCGGATCGGGCAATCCCCGCATTCCATGCGGGCCTTCATGCTTGGGGCTTCGCGGCGAAGGGGCATCGGGTTGATTTCGATCAAGGCCGGATTTCGGATCGGCGCTCAGGCTATGGGAATGAAACACGCTGCGCAACTCGCCGCCGCCGGGCTCTTCCGGGAAAGGCCGCCCCGCTACACCAGCTATCCGACCGCGCCGAACTTCTCCGGCGGGGTCGGGCCCGAAACCTTCGCGGACTGGCTGGGGCGCGCGGGCGGCTCCGGCCCGGTCTCGCTCTATCTCCATGTGCCGTTCTGCCGAAGGCTCTGCTGGTTCTGCGCCTGCAGGACGCAGGGCACGCGGACGGATGCGCCTGTCGCGGCCTATGTCGAGGCGCTGAAGGCGGAGATCGCGCATGCGTCCGAGGTCGCGGGGCGGCCCCGCCTCTCCCGCCTCCACTGGGGCGGGGGGACGCCGACGATCCTCGCGCCGGACCTGATCGCCTCGCTGGCCCGGACGATCCGCCGCAGCTTCCCGTTTGCGGAGGGCGCGGAATTCTCCGTCGAGATCGACCCGAACGAGATCGACGCCGGGCGAATCGCTGCGCTCCGGGAGGCGGGCATGACCCGCGCGAGCATCGGCATCCAGGATTTCGACCCGAGGATTCAGGAGGCGATCGGCCGGCCGCAGAGCTTCCGCGTCACCGCCGAGGCGGCGGCGGCGCTGCGGCGGGCGGGGATCGAGAGCCTCAACGCCGATCTCGTCTACGGCCTGCCGGGGCAGAATGTCGCCAGCCTCCGCCGCACCCTGCGCCGCCTGCTCTGGCTCCGGCCGGACCGGATCGCGCTCTACGGCTACGCGCATGCGCCGCATCTCGCGAAGCGGCAGGCGATGATCCGGGAGGAGGACCTGCCGGGCGCGCCGCTCCGCTTCGACCTTGCGGAGGCGGCGCGGGAGATTCTCGTCTCCGCCGGCTACGATCCGGTCGGCATCGACCATTTCGCGCTGCCGGCGGACGGGCTGGCCCGCGCGGCGCGGGAGGGGCGGCTCAGGCGCAACTTCCAAGGCTACACCGACGACGCGGCGGCGGCGCTGATCGGCCTCGGCGCCTCCTCCATCTCGGAATTCCCCGAAGGCTATGCGCAGAACGCGCCGGCGACGGCGGCCTGGCGGCGGGCGGTGGACACGGGAGCCTTCGCCACCCATCGCGGCCATGTCTTCCGCGGGGAGGACCGGATGCGGAAGGCGGCGATCGAGCGGCTGATGTGCGACTTCGCGCTCGACCTCGGCGACCCGCGCCTCGGCGCCGGGGCCGCGGCGGCGCTCCGCCCGGCGGCGGAGGGCGCGGCGCGGCGCTGGCCCGGCTTCGCGGCGCTCGAGGGGAGCCGGCTTCGCATCACGGAGGAGGGGCGGCCCCTGACCCGGATCATCGCGCGCGCCTTCGACGAATATGACGAGGCGGGCTCGGCTTATTCGATGGCGATCTGAGCGGGGCGCGTGCTCAGGACTCGCCGGCGGCACGCGCCTCGAGAATCTCGAAGGGCACCCCCGGCTCCGTCTTCGCCCCTCGGATGACGAGCGAGGTCTTGACGCTCGCGACATTCGGCGCGGCGGTCAGCGAGCCGGTGAGGAAAGACTGGAAGGTAGAAAGGTCAGGCGCCACGCATTTCAGGAGGAAGTCGATCTCCCCGTTCAGCATGTGGCATTCGCGGACGAGCGGCCAGGAGCGGGCCTTCTCCTCGAAGGCGCGAAGGTCGGCTTCCGCCTGGCTCGAAAGCCCGACCATCGCGAAGACGGTGACCTCGAAACCGAGCGCGCGGGCGTTCACGCGGGCATGATAGCCCTCGATCAGCCCCTCCTCCTCCAGCGCCCGCACGCGGCGGAGGCAGGGCGGGGCGGAGATGCCGAGCCGCTTCGACAACTCGACATTCGTCATGCGCCCGTCGCCCTGAAGCTCCGCGAGAATCTTCCTGTCGATCGCGTCGATCTTGCCGGCGGCCATGCCATCCCCCGCTCACGGGGTTCGGCCCCGCCTTACTGCGCGTTCGGGTTACCCAATCGTCGCCCGCTGCGCAATAAAATTGCGTAAAGCGCCGATCACGCGAACCGGAGCCGCGCTTGGCGCGGGCCGCCCGCGCCGCTACATACGGGCGCGACCCGAAAGACCGAGGATTCCATGACCGAGACGCGCGCGATGAAGCTCCTGATCATCGGCTCCGGCCCGGCCGGCTACACCGCCGCCGTCTACGCCGCCCGCGCGATGCTCGATCCGGTCCTCGTGCAGGGCATCCAGCCGGGCGGCCAGCTCACCATCACCACGGAGGTGGAGAACTGGCCGGGCGACACGGAGGTTCAGGGCCCCGACCTCATGGTCCGCATGGAGGCGCATGCGAAGGCGATGGGGGCGGAGATCGTCTCCGACATCATCACGAGCATCGACCTCTCGAAGCGCCCCTTCATCGCGAAGGGGGATTCGGGGGCGGTCTACGAGGCCGAGGCGGTGATCCTCGCCACGGGCGCGCAGGCGAAATGGCTCGGCCTCCCCTCGGAAGAGCGGTTCAAGGGCTTCGGCGTCTCCGCCTGCGCGACCTGCGACGGCTTCTTCTATCGCGGGCGGGAGGTCGTGGTGATCGGCGGAGGCAACACCGCGGTGGAGGAGGCTTTGTTCCTCACCCGCTTCGCGGAGAAGGTCACGCTCGTCCACCGGCGGGATTCGCTCCGCGCCGAGAAGATTCTTGAACACCGGCTGATGAAGAACCCGAAGGTCGAGATCGTGTGGAACGCCGCGCTCGAAGAGGTGGTGGGCGAGAGCGACCCGCCGGGCGTCACCGGCGCGCGCATCCGCGACGTTAAGACGGGGGAGGAGCGGGTGATCCCCTGCGCCGGCGTCTTCGTCGCCATCGGCCATGCGCCGGCCTCCGAACTGGTGAAAGACCAGCTCGAAACGCATCACGGCGG
>JAUHWJ010000386.1 GCA_030424705.1 Alphaproteobacteria bacterium
CAATCTCGATCTACGAGGTCCATCTCGCCTCATGGCGACGTGGGCCGGGCGGGCGGCCGCTGACATGGGACGAACTGGCGGAGGCTCTGCCGCCCTACGCCGCCGCGATGGGCTTCACCCATATCGAGGCGCTCCCGATCATGGAGCATCCGTTCGACGGCTCCTGGGGCTATCAGCCCGTGGGCCTTTTCGCGCCCACAAGCCGCCACGGCCCGCCGGAACGCTTCGGCCGGTTCGTCGAGGCCTGTGCGGAGGCCGGGCTCGGCCTGATCCTCGACTGGGTTCCGGCGCATTTCCCGGAGGATGCGCACGGCCTCGTCCGGTTCGACGGCGCGCCGCTCTACGAATACGCCGACCCGCGGGAGGGCGCGCATCCGGACTGGGGGACGCTCGTCTACGATTTCGGCCGCCCGGAAGTGCGGAACTTTCTCCTCGCCAGCGCGCTCTACTGGGTCAAGGCGCACGGAGTCGCCGGGCTCCGCGTCGATGCGGTCGCCGCAATGCTCTACCGGGACCATTCGCGGAAGCCGGGCGAGTGGCTCCCGAACGTTCATGGAGGGCGGGAAAATCTCGAAGCCGAATCCTTCATCCGCATGCTGACGGAGACGCTGGCGCGCGAAGCGCCGGGCGCCCTCCTCTTCGCCGAGGAGTCGAGCGCGTGGCCGGGCGTCACGGCGCCGGCGGTGGAAGGCGGGCTCGGCTTCGACTTCAAGTGGAACATGGGCTGGGCGCATGACACGCTCCGCTACATTAGCCTCGATCCGGCGGAGCGGCCGACGAACCATCGCGATATCGCCTTCAGTTTTCACTACGCCTTTTCGGAGGCCTTCATGCTCGCGCTCAGCCACGATGAAGTCGCGGCGGGCAAGGGCTCCGTCCTAGGGCGGATTCCGGGAGACGAGGCGGAGCGCTTCGCGCAGCTTCGAGCCTACTATGCCTTCATGTGGGCGCATCCGGGCAAGAAGCTCATGTTCATGGGGCAGGAATTCGGGCAATCGACGGCATGGGACGATGCCGCCGCCCTGCCCTGGGACGAAGCGGAGGCGCCCGCCCACGCCGGAATCGCCCGGCTCGTCACCGACCTCAACCGGCTCTATGCCGCGGAACCGGCCCTCCATGCGCTCGACGCCGCTCCGGACGGATTCAGCTGGATCGAGGGCGGGGCGGCGGAGGCGGCGGCGCTCGCTTTCGTCCGGCAGGCGGCGGGCGCGGCGCCGCTGATGGCGCTCTTCAACTTCTCGGACGCGCCGCTCACAGGCTGGCGTTTCGGGGCGCCGGCGCCGGGGCGTTGGCGACGACTTCTCGAAACGGAGAACGCCCGATACGGCGGAGCCGGCTCCGGGCCGGAAATCGCGGAAGCGGAGGCGGAGCCCGCGCACGGCTTCGCGCAGTCGCTCGCCCTCGACCTGCCCCCGTTCAGCGCCGTCTGGCTCCGCCATGAGGAGGAAGATCGATGATCCAGCTCGCCGAAAGCGCCACTGAGGCGCTGGTCGCGGAGGCGGCCTCGGCCCTCGCGCATGAGCCGACGGCGTTTCAGGCCGCGCGCCGCATCGCGCGGCGTCTCGGGGCGCACAGGCGGGGGGAGATCGCGGAAATCGGCTTCTGGGCGCCCGAACTTCTCGAACGACGGATACCGGACGGGGACGTCGCGCTCGAAATCCTGAGCCATCGGGCGCCGCTCGCGCTCGACGTATCGCGCCAGCAGGTGAGCTTCCGCCGCACGCTCGTCCCCGTCAGGCGCATCGACGCCTGGTGCTTCGCCGCGGTGGAGGGGTTGCAGGCCGGCTCGCGCGGCGTCGTGGGGGATTTCTACGCCCTCCTCTGGCGCGACGGCGAGGGGCGGGAACGGCGGGTGCTCGACCCGCTCGCCGCGTCGCTGCCCTTCGGCGCGTTCGCACCGGCGGAATACTACGATGTCGAAGCCATGCAGGCCGCCCGCGCCGACCGCGCCTATTACGACGCGATGCGGAAGGGCGCTGACGGGCCGGTGAAACTCGGCCCCGCCGCCAATATCCTCCAGCTTCACGCGCCTACGGCCACGCTAGGCATGACGCTGGCGAGCCTCGCACGCCATGTGGAGACCCTCGGGGAGCGGGTGCGCGCCGGGGGCGAGCCCGAGCCGGCGGACAGGATCTTCCTCGGCTACGACGCCTGGCAGCTCCTGCCCGTGGAGCCGACGACGGTCTATGAGGCCGGCCCGTCCTTCTGGCGCGATCTCGACATGGCGGCCGGCGCCGCCGCGGTGGAGCTGCGGCGGCCGAACACGACGAACTGGGGCTATGACGTCGTGATCGCCGGCATGGCGGCCGTGAACCCCGCGCTGCTGGAGACGGGCAGACCGGACGAACTCGTGGACCTCGCCGCCGCGCTTCACAATTTCCCGACCGGGCCGAAGAAGCTGATCCTCGACGTGGTCTACGGCCATGCGGACAATCAGGGCCTCGACGCGCTCAACGCCCATTTCTTCGCCGGCCCGAACATGTACGGCCAGAACCTCGCCTACCGGAACCCCGCCGTCCGCGCGATCCTGCTGGAGATGCAGCGCCGCAAGGTGAATTTCGGCGCCGACGGCGTGCGGGTGGACGGGGCGCAGGACTTCAAGTGGTGGGACGCCGATGCGCACGTCCTTCGCCACGACGACGAATATCTCCAGGAAATGTCCGACATCGTGCAGGAGGTTGCGGGGACGAGCTATCGCCCCTGGATGATCTTCGAGGACGGGCGCCCCTGGCCGGAGGAGGACTGGGAGCTTTCCTCAAGCTACCGCGCCGTGACGGATTCGCAGAAGGATGACGACGTCTTCCAGTGGGGCCCGCTCTCCTTCGCGCACAACACGCCGTTCCTCTATTGCTTCTGGCTCAACAAGTACTGGCGCATCCGGGAAATCCTGGAGAACGGAGAGAACTGGATTTCCGGCTGCGCCAATCACGACACGCTGCGCCGCGGCACGCAGGTTTCCACCAAGCTCAACATCAACACCCGCCTCGGCGAGACGCTGATGGAGATTCTCGACAAGGCCTATGACAACCCGGCCGCGCAGATGCTGACCTACGCCGCCTTCCCCGGTGTGCCGATGGACTTCCTGAACGCCACGGCCCGCGCCTCATGGGGCTTCATCCGCAATCAGGACGACCGCTGGGGCGTCAAGGTTGCGGCGGAGGAGGCGATCTCCCTTGAATGGCAGGTGGACGATTACGGCTATTCCCTGCCCGCGAGCTTCAGGCGGCTGAAGGAACTGGGCTTCGGGACGCGGGAGGAGCTGGCGCGCTTCATGGCGTTCCTGCCCGCGCTGGTCGAGGTGACGGAATACGACCTCCCCACCATCGCGACCCTGCTGACGGAGGTTGACCCGCCGCTCGCCGGCCCCCGCCCCTTCGACGTGCCGGCGCTGAAGCGCATCGCGCGGGCGTGGATGGACGACATGCACGATTACTGCAACGTCTCGGGGTATCTCGACCATCTCGGCGACGCGCAAACCCGCTTCATGCTGGACCTGCG
>JAUHWJ010000387.1 GCA_030424705.1 Alphaproteobacteria bacterium
GGCGGCGAGGCCGGGCGCGCCGCGCTCCGCCATGATCGAGGCGACGTTGACGACGGCGCCGCGCGTCTCCCGCAACTGGGGAAGGCAGGCCCGCGTCATGCGCATCGCGCCGCCGGCGTTCACGGCGAGGACGCGCTCCCAGTCCGCTTCAAAATCGTCGGCGCCGAGCGGCGTGCGCGCGATGATTCCGGCGTTGTTGACGAGGATGGAGACGGGGCCGAAGGCGGCGCGCGCGGCCTCCGCCGCCGCGGCGCAGGAGGCGGCGTCCGCCACGTCCAGCGCCGTCGCGGCGGCTCCGGGGATCGCGGCGGCCGCGCGCGCGGCGCCCGCGCCGTCGATATCGGCGAGCATCACGAAGGCGCCCGCCTCGGCGAGGCCCTTCGCGACCGCGAAGCCATTGCCCCGCGCCGCGCCGGTCACGAGGGCGGCGCGGCCGGAGAGATCGAGAGCGGCGGCGAGGCTCACGCCTCTCCGACCGCCGGCAGCGTCTCGAACGCGTCGCGGATCGCTTCGGCCCAGCCGCGGGAGATGGCGGCGAAATCCTCGTCGTCCTGCTCGATCCGGCGCTGGACGGCGAAGCGGATCTCGTCCGCCGGGATCACGGCGAGGTCGAGCGGCATGCCGACCGAGAGATTGGAGCGGAGGGTGGAGTCCATCGAGAGATATACGGCCTTCAGCGCCCGCTCCATCGGCGTCGCCGGGGTGATGACCCGGTCGAGAATCGGCTTGCCGTATTTGTGCTCGCCGATCTGGAGGAAGGGCGTGTCCGGCGTCGCCTCGATGAAATTGCCGGCGGAATAGAGGAGGTAGAGCCGCATCTCCCCGCCCTTGCGCTGCCCGGCGATGAGGATGGAGGCGTCCGCCCCCGCGCCCTGCGCCTGAAGGGTCTCCCGGTGGCGGGCCTGCACGTCCTTCATCGCCTCGCCGAAGAGCTGGGCGGAGCGGAAGAGCGTCGGCGCGTTCAGGATCGTCTCCACACGGTCGTCATCCCGCGAGCGGGCGATGGCCTGGTTGATCCGGCTCAGAAGGCCCTGCGTGATAGAGAGATTGCCGGCGCAGCAGGCGACGAGCACCCTGTCCCCCGGCACGTCCCATGTGAACATCTTGCGGAAGCGGGAAATGTTGTCGAGCCCCGCATTGGTGCGCGTGTCGGACATCATGACGATGCCGGCGTCGAGCTTGAGCCCCACGCAATACGTCATAGGCGACCCCCCGAATTCTTATTGTTGCGCCTGGGTCACCTGCACTTCGGCGCTGAGAGACTCATCCATCGTGCCTGTGACCGATCCACGTAGGGGCGCCGCGTCTCGGGCGTCAAGGCCCGCCGCGAGGCGGACGTAGTGGTCGGTCGGGCAGATGCGGTTGGAGGGGTCGAAGCCGACCCAGCCGAGCCCGTCGATCCAGAGTTCGGCCCAGGCGTGCGTCTCCTGCTCCGTCGCGAGTTCCGGCTGGTCTCCCTCCGAGACGAAGAGATAGCCGACGACGTAGCGCGCCGCGGCGCCGAGCGTGCGCGCGCCGGCGATCAGGAGATGGGCGTGATCCTGGCAGACGCCCGCGCCCTGCCGCAGCGCCTCGTCCGCCGTCGTCTCCGCGCTGGTGGAGCCCGTCCGGTAGTCCACCGCCTCGCGCACGGCGGCGGAGAGGGCGTGCGCGGCGGCGAGGCCGTGCTTGCCCGCCGTCGCCTCCCGCGCCAGCGCCGCGATCGCCTCGCTCGGCGCGGTCAGCGTGGTCTCGCGCAGGAACATCGCCGGGCGGGCGGCCATCTTCCAGCCGCGGATCACGCCCTGCGTATCCGAGGTGGAGATGACGCCCTCGGCCAGCACCTCGACTTCCGTCGCACCCTCATGGGCGAGCCAGACCGCCTCCTCATCCCCGTAGCTGTTCACGAGCCGCATCTGCGGCGCCTCCCCGTTCACGGTCACGGTCCATGACCGGGGCCGCTGGGAAGCGGTGATCGCGGGAAAGAGCTTCAGCTTCAGCGCGACGCGCGAGGCGGCGGGATCATAGCGATAGAGCGTGCGGTGGCGGATCGAAAGCAGCATCGGACCTCAGAAGTGGTAGGCGCGGTGGATCGCGCCGGAGAGCCGCGCATTGTGACGGATCGCCTCCGTCGTGAACTCGTGGAGCCCGGTTGCGAAGATCTCTCCCATCTCGGTGTCGGCGAGACGGGAGACCATCTGCGCCGCGAGCATGTTGCACTGCTTGCGCTCGCCATAGGCGATGGCGAGGAGTTCGAGATAGCGGGAAAGCTCATTGTAGCAGTAGGCGACGGAGCGCGGAAAGCGCGGGTTGAGGATCAGGAAGTCGGTGATCTTCCACGGGCTGAAGTCGCCGCGATAGACGTGATGATAGGCGCGCGCCGCGGAGGTGGCGTGGAGCACCGAGGTCCATTGGTGATGGTCGCGCCCGCCGCCGACGATCTCCGTTTCCGGCAGGAGGACGAAGTATTTCACGTCGAGGAGGCGGAGCGTCAGGTCCGCGCGTTCGATCAGGCCGCCGAGGCGGAGGAAATAGTATCCGTCCGTCCGCAGCATCGAGGAATCCGCGGCGCCGCGGAAGACGGAGGCGCGCGCCTTCACCCATTCGAGGATCGCGGGCAGGTCGCGGAGCGCGGCGGACGGGTCCGCCATTTCCAGCCGGCGCCAGCCGTCGTTCAGCGCCTCCCACATTTCCGACGTGATGCCGGTGCGGACCGCCCGCGCATTGTCCCGCGCGCGGTTGAGGCAATGGCGGATGGAGGAGGGCTCGTCCGGCGAGAGGACGAGCTTTTCGACGATGCTCGCGTCGGTGATGCGCTCCTCCCCGTCGAAGAGATGCGCGGCGCCCGCCACGGCGGCGACGGAGCGCCATTCGTCCCGCCCGGCGCCGGGGATCAGCGTCATCCGCTGGCCCATCTCGATCAGCCGCGCAGCGCCTTCGGCCCGTTCGAGATAGCGGGCGGCCCAGAAGAGATGTTCGGCGGATCGGCTCAGCATCGCGCGCTCATTCGGACAGGACCCATGTATCCTTCACCCCACCGCCCTGCGAGGAATTGACGACGAGCGAGCCTTCGCGGAGCGCCACCCGCGTCAACCCTCCGGGGGCGAGCCGCATCTCCGCCCCGACGAGGCAATAGGGCCGGAGGTCCACATGCCGCGGACCGATCCCGCCCCCGGCGACGGAGGGGGCGGCGGAAAGCTCCAGTGTCGGCTGGGCGATGAAATCCTCCGGGTCGGCCTTGATCCGCTCCGCATAGGCGGCGATTTCCGCCTTCGTGGATTTCGGGCCGATCAGCATGCCGTAGCCGCCGGAGCCGTGCACCTCCTTCACCACAAGCTCGTCGAGATGGGAGAGGACATAGGCCAACTCGTCCGGCTCCGAGCAGCGCCAGGTCTGCACGTTCTCCAGAATCGGCTCCTGCCCGAGATAGAAGCGGATCATTTGCGGGACATAGCAATAGACCGCCTTGTCATCCGCCACGCCGGCGCCGGGCGCCGAGCAGATGGTGACGCCGCCGCT
>JAUHWJ010000388.1 GCA_030424705.1 Alphaproteobacteria bacterium
GCTGAAGCTCGACCATGAGATCGGCTCCATCGAGGCGGGCAAGATTGCGGATTTCGCGGTGCTGGCGGAGGACCCGCTGGCGGTCGCGCCGGAGGCGTTGCGGGACGTGAAGGTGAAGGGCGTCGTCAGCGCGGGGCGGGTCTTCCTCGCATGAGCCTCCCGCCGCTCCCCGTCACGGTCATTTCCGGCTATCTCGGCGCGGGGAAGACCTCGCTCGTCAACCATCTCCTCCGGAATGCGGGGGGGCGGCGGATCATGGTGATGGTCAACGATTTCGGCGCGCTCGACATCGACGCCGACCTTCTGGAGAGCGCGACGGAGGACACGCTGACGCTCGCGAACGGCTGCGTCTGCTGCACGATGGGGACGGAGCTGCTCTATGCGCTGTCGGACGCGCTGGACCGGCGGCCGCGGCCCGATTGCCTCGTGATCGAGGCTTCGGGCGTCGCCGACCCGGCGAAGATCGCCGCCGCCGCCCATGCCGAGCCGGAGATGACCTATTCCGGCATCGTCACGATGGCGGACGCCGCCTCGCTGGCGGAGCGGCTGGCGGACCCGCTGATCGGCGCGCAGGTGGCGGGGCAGTTCCGGGGGGCGGACCTGATCCTCGTCACGCGCACGGACATCGCGGATTTCGGGGCGGCGCGGGCGCTTCTGGCTCCGCTTTCCGCCGCGCCGGTGATCGAGGCGCCGATGGGGGCGGCTCCGGTCGACCTGCTGCTGGACCGGGCCGAGGCGGCGCCGCCCGCGCCGGGCGGGCATGACCACGGGGTGGACTACGCGAGCTGGTCCGGCCGGGGCGGGCGCGTCTCGCTGGCGGGGCTTCGCGCCCTCCTCGCCGCGCCGCCGCCGGGGCTCTATCGCTTCAAGGGCTTCGCGATGACGGAGGAGGGGGCGGTGGAGGCGCAGCTGGTCGGCCGGTCGTTCAACGTGCAACCTTCGGCGGAGACGGAGACGCGGGCGGTGGCCATCGGGCCGAAGCCGCTCTTCGATCCGGAGGGTTTTGGGGCGGCATGGGCGCGGATCGCGCTCTGAGAGTTCGCCAAGAGCATCCGGCCGCAGCCTGTCGGCGCGGCAGGAATTCGCGCCGGCGCCTCCGCTCGCCCCTTGGCCCGTGCGGCCAGCACGGGCCGCGCCTGACCCCCCGGAGGGTCAGGCGCTCTCCGACGCTTCAAGAGGCTCCGGCGTCGTTCAGGGCGAAACGATAAAGCGCACCCTTCAAGCCGTCAGGGCGCCTTCCCGGGGTCATGCGCTGCCCTCCGTGCTTCGTTCGGGCCGGGCAGAGCGAGGTCGTAGCGGCGGCGCCTCGGACCGGGCGGAGGGAGGCGCGTTGACTGAACCCGCTCAGTCGTTCCCGCCGGCCATGCGGCGCGCGGCGATCCAGCCGAAGGTCAGCGCGGGGCCGAGGGTGATGCCGCCGCCGGGATAGGCGCCGCCCATCACGCTCGCCGCGTCGTTGCCGGCGGCGAAGAGGCCGGGGACGGGCGCGCCGTCTTCCCCCAGCACTTCCGCGTGTTCGTTGGTGCGGAGACCGGCGAAGGTGCCAAGATCGCCGACGAAGAGCCGGACGGCGAAGAAGGGCGGCTTGACGAGCGGCGCGACGCAGGGATTGGGCTTCCAGTCCGGATCGCCGAGGGAGCGGTTATAGGCGGTGGAGCCCTTGCCGAATTCCGGGTCCTCCCCCCGCGCGGCGGCCTCGTTGAAGCGAGCGACCGTCGCCTCCAGCGCCGCCGCGTCCGCGCCGATCTGGCGGGCGAGGTCGGCTAGCGTCTCCCCCTTCAGGAGGTAGCCTTCGCGCACGAGGCGGCCATAGGGGACGGGCGCGGGGCGGGCGAAGCCGAGGCCGTAGCGGCGGAAGGCGCGATGGTCGGCGATGAACCACGCCGCCGGCTCCTCCGCACCCTCCTCGCGGCAGCGGGCGACCATGGCCTGGCAGAAATCGTGATAGCTCTCCGCCTCGTTCACGAAGCGGCGGCCCGAGCGGGTGATTGCGATGACGCCGGGCTTCGACCGGTCCACAAAATGCGGGAAGGTTCCGAGCGTTCCGTCCTTCCGGCGGGGGCGGGAGATGGGCACCCAGGCGGCGGCGTGGGGCAGGCTCTCGTTCACCGCGGCGCCCGCGGCCTCTCCGAGGCGCAGCCCGTCCCCCGTATTGCCCGGGGGGGCGGGGGAGACATGCTCGTGCCCGGTCGGCGCGTGGGGCATGAGCCGGGCGCGGCGGGCGACATCCTGCGGGAAGCCGCCGGCGGCGAGGACGACGCCTTTCCGCGCAGTCACCTCCACCGGCCCGTCCCGCGCGGCGAGGAGCGCGCCCGTCACCCGGCCCTTCTCGTCCGTCAGGAGGCGACGCGCCGGCGCCTCCGTCCGGATCTCCACGCCCTTGTCGAAAGCGCTCTTCGCGAGGCGGGCGACGAGGGCGTTGCCGTTCATCAGGCGCATGGAGCGGCCGTGAAAGACGAGGTCCCGCGCATAGCGGGCGAGGAGCCGCGCGACGTGGAGGAAGGAGACGGGGGAGCGGAGGACGTTGAAGAAATGCTGCAATTCCTTGCCCGTGCCGATCATCAGGCCGAGAAAGGTGATCTCCGTCAGCGGCGGGCGGAGGCGGGCGATCTCGGGCCCGAGGTCCCGCCCGTCGAAGGGGCGGGCGACGATGGAACGACCGCCGTCCACCCCGCCCGGCGCCTTCGGGTGGTAATCCGCGAAGGTCGGGCCGAGATCGAACTGGAGGCTCGTCTTCTCCTCGAAGAAGGCGACGGCCTTCGGCCCGGCGTCGAGGAAGGCTTCGGCGCGGGCGGGGTCGAAATGGGCGCCGGCCTCGTGGGCCATGTAGGTCCGCGCCGCCTCCCGGCTGTCCTTCACCCCGGCGCGGACGGCGGGGCCGGAGCCCGGAATCCAGCTCCATCCGCCGGAGCGCGCCGTCGTCCCGCCGAAGACGGGCTCCTTCTCCGCGACGAGCACCTTCAGCCCGCGATGCGCGGCGGAGACGGCGGCGGAGAGGCCGCCGGCGCCCGAGCCGATCACCAGAACGTCGACCTCCTCCCGCCGCATCGCGCCCCCCTTCAGACCGTCAGATAGCCGCCGTCCACCGCCAGCATCGCGCCGGTGACGTAGCTGGCGAGGCCGGAGACGAGAAAGAGCGTCGGGCCGGCGAGCTCCTCGGGCTTGCCCACCCGGCCCATCGGCGTGTGCGCGAGGAAGCGGCCGATGGCTTCGGGGTTGGCGCGTGTCGCCGCCGTCATCTCCGTCTCGATCACGCCGGGGGCGATGGCGTTCACGCGCACGCCGTCCGGCGCCAGCTCCGCAGCGAGGGCGCGGGTGAGTTGCAGGAGCGCGCCCTTCGAGGCGGCGTAGGCGGCGAGGCCGGGCGCGCCGCGCTCCGCCATGATCGAGGCGACGTTGACGACGGCCCCGCGCGTCTCCCGCAATTGGGGGAGGCAGGCGCGGGTCATCCGCATCGCGCCGCCGGCGTTCACGGCGAGGACGCGGTC
>JAUHWJ010000389.1 GCA_030424705.1 Alphaproteobacteria bacterium
TTCGGCTTCTTCTCGTAGACGACGGCGGCGAGGACGGAGGTCTCGCCGAGCGTGGCGATGACGGCGCCGTCCGCCTGGCGGGCGATCTTGCCCGTCTCCAGCGTCAGCGTCTCGCCGCCCCATTCGATGGACTTGCGGGTGATATTGAACATTCAGTTCCCTTTCGGACGGTCGGCGCCCCCCTGGGCGCGTTCCGCGTTGAGGCCCGTTCCGGGCCGGAGCTCCCTCGGATGACGCCGCCCCGCCCGGAGCCGGGGGCGGGACGGTCCCTGCATCGGGCCGCGCCTGTGGCGGCCCCTCAAAACGAAAGCGCGCCGCACGGGGCGGCGCGCCTTTTGCCTCTCCGCCTCAGCGGCGGATGCCGAGGCGCTTGATGAGGTCCTGATAGCGGGCCTCGTCCTTCGCCTTGGTGTAGTCCAGCAGCTTGCGGCGGAGGCTGACCATCTTCAGCAGGCCGCGGCGGCTGTGATTGTCCTTCTTGTTGGTCTTGAAGTGCTCGGTCAGGTTGGTGATCCGTTCGGTCAGGATCGCGACCTGCACTTCGGGCGAGCCGGTGTCGCCCTCTTTCACGGCGTATTCCTTGATGAGCGCTGACTTGCGCTCTGCACTGATCGACATCGGATGTCTCCTTGACGAGAGTGAGGGGCCGGGGCCCGTTTCGCCCGTTCCTCCGGCCGGAACCGGGATGTCGTCCAGTTCGGTCAGGGGAGGGGCGACCGCTTTCGCAGCGAGCGCCTCTTGACAGAGATCGCCGGGGAATTCCAGCGGAAAACGCCCCGATCAGCCCTCCGCCGCCTCGCCTGCCCGGCGGAGCCTGCGGCGATGGCGCAGGATGTGGAGCGCAAAGGGCAGCGAGGGGAAGATGAACCACGGCGTCGCGATGCCGGAAAAGAGCAGATTGATAAGGAAGAAGAAGAGGATAAAGCCGGCGGAGCGCTGCACGCCGCGCGGCTGGGCGAGAATCCAGGCGCGGATGTCGTCCAGCCGCCGCCCGGTCTTCGAGAAGGCGTCGGCGTCGCGGATGCGTATCGGCGCGGGGGGCGACGCCTCGGGCGCGTTCCGACGGTCGAGCCGCACGGCGTAGCTTCGCACCGGGCCGGCGAGGTGCTTCATCTCCACCTCGCCGAGCGGCTCGAAGGCGAAGGCGAGCTGGCGATGGGCGAATTCATGAACGGCCGCGGAGACGACGACGCCGCCCGGCGGCGCAAGCTCCTGCAGCCGCGCGGCGACGTTAACCCCGTCTCCGTAGAGATCGCCGCCATCCGTCATCACGTCGCCGAGATTGACGCCGATGCGGAAGCGGAGACGGTCGGCCTCCGGGAGGCCGAGATTCTCCGTCTCCACCCGCTCCTGAATGGCGACGGCGCAGCGCACCGCCTCCACCACGCTGGCGAATTCGGCGATGACGGCGTCGCCCCAGGTGTTGATCCTGCGGCCCTCATGCGCGGCGAAGAGATCCTCCATCACCGCGCGGCACTGGCGCAGCCGCTCCAGCGCGCCGTCCTCGTCCGCCGCCATGTGGGCCGAGTAGCGCACCCCGTCGGCGCAGAGAATGGTTGTCAGACGGCGCTTCACGGGCCCGCTCCGGAATGTGAACGTCCTTCACATATAGGGCGAGGCGCGGAGGCGGGGCAAGGGCGCGGCGGACAGGTTTACGGCACCCTAACGCCGCGCGCGCAGGGCTCAGCGGCCATTCACCATCCTGCGCTAGGTTCGCCCCGTTCGGAGAAAGGAAAAGGACGTGCAGATGAAACAGACCGGCAGCAGCCGCCACCCCGCGCTTCGCGCCATCCTGAGAGAGGCCGCGGCCTCGGCCCGGCTCATCGGCGGGCTCGCCGATGCGCCCGTGGCGTTGTTCCCCGCCGAGCGGGAGGAGATGCGCCGGTTCAGCGCCGGGCTCGCGAGCCTCGCGGCGGAGACGCGCCGCGCCCCGCGGATCGGGCCCTCGATCAGCCGGGGCGAAAGACGCGCCTGATGCGGACCGCGCCGCCCGCCGCTTCGAGCACGGCGACCGGCGCGCCCTCATGCGCCGCCCAGAACAAGGGCGCCGGCCCCGGCGGGGCCGCCGCCGCCTCCCCCATGCGAAGCCGCGAGGCCGCGAGCGCGGAGACCTCGAGGCGGGGGAGGCCCGCAAGGCCGGCGGAGACGGGCAGGAGCCGCGCCTCCGAGAGGCCGGGTTCCAGATCCGCGAAGGCCGCCGCCCCTTCGAGCGTGAAGCCGCCGGAGGCGACGCGCCGCAGGGCGGTCACATGAGCGCAGGTTCCGAGGCGCTCGCCGAGATCGCGCGCCAGAGCGCGGACATAGCCGCCCTTGCCGCAGACCATCTCGAACTCCGCATGATCCTCGTCCGGCATGGCGAGGAGGGAGAGGCGGATGACGTCGATCGGCCGCTCGGCGAGGTCGGGCGCCTCGCCGCCGCGGGCGAGGTCATAGGCGCGCGCGCCTTCCACCTTGATGGCGGAGAAGGCGGGCGGGCGCTGCATGATTCGCCCCGTGAAGGCGGGCAGCGCCGCCTCGATCTCTTCGCGGGAAGGGCGGACCGGCGATACGGCTGAGACGGGGCCCTCCCGGTCGTCCGTCGTCGTCGCCTCGCCCCAGCGGGCGGTGAAGCGATAAGTCTTCTCGCCTTCCTGGGCGTATGGAACGGTTTTCGTCGCCTCGCCGAAGGCGATGGCGAGGAGGCCGGTCGCCAGCGGGTCGAGCGTGCCGGCATGGCCGGCCTTCTCCGCATCGAAGGCGCGGCGCGCGCGGCCGACGACCCCGGTCGAGCCGATTCCCTCGGGCTTGTCCACGATCAGCCAGCCATCGACGGGGCGGCCCCTGCGGCGCGCCATCAGGCGCCGTTCCGCCCCGGCTCGCCCTCGTCATCGGGCGCAATATCTCCGGCCACCCGCGGGTCGCTCAGGAGCCGGCGTGTCTCGTCGAACTGGTCGAAGACGGAATCGAGCCGAAACCGGAGGTCGGGCGCGAATTTCAGCTGGGTCTGCCGGCCTATGATCCGCCTCAGCTCCCCCTTCGCGCGGGCGAGCGCCTTGACCGTCTCCTGCCCGTTCGCGCCGCCGAGCGGCATGACATAGGCGGTGGCGATCTTCAGATCGGGGGACAGCCGCACCTCGCTCACGGTGATCGAGGCGCCGTCGAGTGCAGGTTCATGCGTCTCACCGCGCAACAGCGCGTCGGACAGCGCCCGGCGAATGACTTCGCCGACACGAAGCTGGCGCTGGCTCGGCCCGCCTTCGCCCCCGCCCTCGCGTTTCTGCATCGAATCCTCCCTGACGCGAAGGCGCGGGCCCTGCCCGCGCCCTCCGGCCCCGAGCGGCGGCGATCAGAGCGTGCGCTCGATCGTCTCCGTCTCAAAGATCTCGATCACGTCGCCTTCGCGGATGTCCTCGTAATTCTCGAAGGCCATGCCGCATTCCTGGCTCACCTGGACCTCGCGCACCTCGTCCTTGAAGCGCTTGAGGGTCTTCAGCTTGCCG
>JAUHWJ010000390.1 GCA_030424705.1 Alphaproteobacteria bacterium
GGGTGGATGTGGACTTCCTCGGCAACGTGAAGAAGAGCCTGAAGCGAAAGCCGAAAGAGGGCTGATGGGCGCGCTCGCCGCCCTCTATCGCCATCCGGTGAAGAGCCTCGGAGAGGAGAGTCTCAAGCGGGCGGCGCTGGAGCTGGGGCGGCCGATCGCGTGGGACCGGGTCTGGGCGGTCGCGCATGGCCGCAGCGACTGGGACCCGTCGGCGCCCGGATGGGCGACGAGCCGGAACTTCGTGATCCAGTCCTTCAACCCTAGGCTGGCGCAGATCGCCTGCGCCTTCGACGAGGCGACGGAGACCATAAGGCTGACCCATCCGGAGCGCGGCGAAGTCTCGGTGAGGCCGGAAACCGACGGAGCGGCGCTGACCGAATGGCTCGCGCCGCTCGCTTCCGAGCCCGGCCCCTTCCGCATCGCCCGCGCGCCCGGCGGCGCGCTGCACGACTTCCCGGACACGCATATCTCCATCGGCAACCTCGCGAGACTCCGCGCGCTGGAGGAGATGGCGGGCCGGCCGCTGGCCCATATCCGCTTTCGCATGAACCTCTGGCTCGACGGCTTCGCGCCGTGGGAGGAACTGGGCTGGACCGAGGTCGCCGTGGGCCCGGCGCGGCTCCGCGTCATCGGGTGCGTCGCGCGCTGCAACGCGACGAACGCGGACCCGGAGACGGGGCCGCGGAACACCGAACTGCCGAAGCTCCTCCACGCTCGTTTCGGACATGCCGATTTTGGCGTCTACGCCCACGTCGAGACAGGCGGAGAGATCGCGCCCGGCGCGGAGGCGCGAGCATCATGAGCCGCTTTCCGCTCGCCCCCGAACCGGACGAGGAGGCCGCAGAGGCGGGGCGGAAGCTTTTTGCCGGGCGCTGCGACTTCGTGAAGGGCGTCGTCGCGATGGAGGGGCTGCCGGATGCGGACAGGCCGGAAATCTGCTTCGCCGGGCGATCCAATGTCGGGAAATCCTCGCTTATCAACGCGCTCACGGGCCGGAAGGCCCTCGCCCGCGCCTCGAACACGCCGGGGCGGACGCAGGAAATCAATTACTTCGACCTCGGCGGAAGGCTCTATCTGGTGGACCTGCCGGGCTATGGCTACGCTGAGGCGCCGCTGGCGGTGGTGGCGAAATGGCAGGCGCTGCTGAAGACCTATCTCGCCGGTCGCGCCACGCTCCGCCGCGCCTATGTGCTGATCGACGCGCGGCACGGCGCGAAGGCGGTGGACCATGAAATCATGGCTTTACTCGATACTGCGGCGGTGAGCTTCCAGGCCGTTCTGACGAAGGCGGACAAGCTGCGCCCCGGCGGGCTGGAGGCGGTGGCCGCCAAGCTCGGCGAGGACCTGAAGCGGCATCCGGCGGCCTATCCGGAGATCATCGCGACCTCGTCCGAGAAAGGCGAGGGGCTCCCGGCGCTGCGCGCCGCGGCTTGGACCCTTACTGTCGAGTGAGACGCCGCTTTGCGGCGGAAACTGGAGCGGGCGATGAGATTCGAACTCACGACCCCAACCTTGGCAAGGTTGTGCTCTACCCCTGAGCTACGCCCGCATCCTTGGGTGAGGCGGGGTTATAGGGATTCGGCGGGCCGTTGCAAGCGCGATTTGCGCGGATTATGCGGCGGGCCGGAAGGGGCCGCGAAATGATTGTCGACACGCTTTCTCCGGAAGATCGGGCCGCCGAGGCGCGGCTCCTCGCGCTGCTCGAGCGGCTAGGGATCGGCCATGCGCTCCACCGCCACGCGCCGATCTTCACGGTGGAGGAAAGCGTGTCGGAGACGGCGCATCTTCCGGGGGCGCACACGAAGAATCTCTTCCTGAAGGCGAAGGACGGGGCGCTGCTACTCGCGACCTGCCTCGGCCATCGGCGCATCCGCATCGCCGACCTCGAAAAGGCAGTGGGGGCAAAGCGGCTCTCCTTCTGCTCGCCCGAGCTTCTCGGAGAGGTTCTCGGCGTCCGCCCCGGCTCGGTCACCCCGCTGGCGCTGATGAACGACCGGGCGCGGCGGGTGCGGCTGATCCTCGACGCGCAGATGATGGAGATGGCGCCGCTCAACTTCCACCCGCTTCACAACGCGGCGACGGTGGCGCTCTCCCGCGAGGGCTTCCTCGCCTTCCTGTGCGAAACGGGGCACGCGCCGGAGACGGCGGATTTCGACGCGCTGGAGGCGCTGGCGGCTGCGAGGGAGGCGGAGCGCCGCTGAGGGCGCTCCGCCGAAGCTTCAGGCGGCCTTCCGCCGGCGGAGGAAGCCGAAGGCGGCGATGCCGGTAAGAAGCAGCGGCAGCGCGGCGGGAACGGGAACGGCGCCGACATTGCCGTTCCCGCCGCCGCCAGTGACGCCGGACAGGCTGTAGGTGAACTCGTTCACGCTGAAGAGCGAGGTCGTGAAACCCGTCTGGATCTGCCACACGTTCCCGGCGTTTGACTGCGTGCCATTCGTAAAACCGGCGATGGTCGGGACGAAACGGATAAAGTCGCGTGTGATGATCCCGGTCCCGGATTCGAAGCTGATGCCGCTGAACGCGGTGATCTCGTTCACTTCGTAAAGGCCATCCTGATCGTTGTCGAAGAGATCGAGAACGTTGGGCAACGTGCCCAGCGTCGCGTTTTCGATGTCCGTGAAGTCGACCGTGAACGCCACGCCGGTGTTGAGCGCAGCGAAAGTTGTGCCGGTCGTGTCCGTATTCCACGTCGCCGTCAGCGTCGCGGCGGAAGCCCCGCCCGCAACGAGCCCCGCGACGAGCGCTCCAGCGGCGAGAAGTCCTTTTCTCATGATGTTGCTCCGTTCCGAATTGAGATGAACACACTTCCAGCATCCGAACGGCGTTCGGCCGAGTCTTCACGCGCTGTGCATCTACGCCCCACATCTCCGCTCTTCGCGGACGACGAAGCCTTTAACGAATCGGCAAGATTTCGCATCACCCGATCGGGTGACGCGCACGGGCAAACGCTGTGTTAGCGCATCCTGTAGAACGGCTGTGCGGGCGAATTTGGCATGGACCCTGTGGTCGAGAAGGAAATCCGGCGCGTCTTCGCGATCCTGCCGGAGCGAGAGGCGCAGGACGCCGTAAGCGCGACCCTGGCGAGGCTCTCCGGAGCCGCACTTCCGCCCGCCCTGTTGAAATGGGCGGTGTTTACCCCGCGCGGGGGCTTCCTGCGCGGCGGGCTTTCGACTCTCGCGGATTACGTGACGACCTATCTCGCCCGGCCGGAAGAGGACGGAGACGTCGCCGCGCTCGCGGCCGAGGCGGCGGACGGGGGCGCGGAGCCGGGGCGCACGGCGCTCGACTCCTCGGGCGAACGCTTCTTCTGGTTTCTGCCGGGCGCGGAGACGGCGGCGGATGCGCCGCCGCGCGAGATCGTGTTCGGCTTCGTGATCGATCTCCCCGTCTTCGAGGCGATCCATTCGCACTTCAACGCCGGGCGTGGGCTGACTGGGGCCGAGCGCCGCGCGCTTTTCCAGC
>JAUHWJ010000391.1 GCA_030424705.1 Alphaproteobacteria bacterium
GTAGCCGAAGGCCGCGGCCCCTGCCCCGTCTCCCTCCGCCCATGCCAGCGCGGCCGGCGCCGCCATCATCGCCCCGAGCGCGATCAGCGCGAGGCCGAAAACGGGGGCGCCCCGCCAGCGCATGTCAGAAGAAGTCTACGGAGACGCGGAACAGCTCCTCGATCTGCCGCACCCGGCGCGACAGCGCGAAGATCACCACGCGGTCATCCGCGTTCAGCACGAGATCGCCCTGCGGCAGCTTCACCACGCCGCCGGAAAGCACGGCGCCGACCACCGACCCGTCGGGAAAGCCGGCGTCCCGCAGCCGCTTTCCGGCGATGGGCGAGGTCGAGAGGATCTGCGCCTCCAGCACCTCGGCCTCGCCGTCCCCCACCACATGCACCGCGCGGACGCGGCCGCGGCGGACATGGCGGAGGATGGTGGAGACGGTCGTCGTCTGCGGGTTCAGCGTCACGTCCACGCCGATCCGCCCGGCGAGATTGGCGAGCGCCGCCTCCTTCGCCAGCGCGATGGTGAGGCCGCATCCCGCCTGCTTGCAGAGCGCGGCGGAAAGGAGGTTCACCCGGTCGTCATCCGTCAGCGTGATGACCGCTTCGGCCTGGCCGACCTTCGCCTCCTCCAGGATGTCGGGCGCGAGCCCGTCCCCGTGCAGCACGATGGCGCTGTTCAGCCGGTCCGCCGCATGTTCGGCGCGCTGGCGGTTGCGCTCGATCATCCGCACGCGGATGTCCGGCGCCGTCGTCTCCAGCAATTGCGCGACTTCGAGGCCGACATTGCCGGCGCCGATCAGGACGACGTTGCGAACCGGCTTCCGCTCGCCGACGAAGATCGCGATGGTGCGGTCGAGATCGGCGGCGGTGGAGAGGACATGGACGAGGTCGCCGGCCTTCAGCTGGTCGTCCGGCTCCGCCGCGCGCAGCTTCCCGTCGCGCCGGTAGGCGAGAACCTGCGCCGAAAGCGTGCTGAATAGCTCGGTCAGCTGGCGGAGCGGCGTATTCAGCACCGCGCAATCGGGCGGCAGCGCCATCGCCACGATTGTGACCGCGCCGTCGAGAAAGGTCGAAAGGTCGAAGGCGGAGGGCTTCTTCAGCCGGCTGACGGCGACGCGGGCGACCTCCGTCTCGGGCGAAATTATCACGTCGATGGGCATGTGATCCCGCCGGAAAAGGTCCGACCAGCGGGTTTCGAGATAACCCTTGGCGCGGACGCGCGCGATCTTCTGCGGGATGTTGAACTCGGAATGGGCGACCTGGCAGGCGATCATGTTCACCTCGTCCACCTGGGTGGCGGCGATGATCATGTCCGCATCCTCGGCGCCCGCGCGCTCCTGCACGTCAGGATGCGCGGCGTGGCCGACGACGCCCGATACGTCCAGCCTGTCCGTCACCTTGCGGACGAGATCGGGGTTGAGGTCGATCACGGTGACCGAATGCCCCTCCTCCGAGAGGCGGAGCGCGATCTGCCCGCCCACCTGGCCCGCGCCGCAGATGATGATCTTCATCGTCGCCCCCGTTCAGGCCGCGGACTATGCGGGCGCGCGCGGCGGGCGGTCAATCCGCCTCTTCCTCGATCTTCGCAATGCGCGCGCCGCCGAGCGTCGCGGTCGTCACGTTGAGCGACTTGAGCTTGCGGTGGAGCGCCGAGCGCTCCATGCCGATGAAGGAGGCGGTGCGGGAGATGTTGCCGCCGAAGCGGTTGATCTGGGCGATCAGATAGTCCCGCTCGAACAGCTCCCGCGCCTCGCGGAGCGGCAGGCCGACCTGCACTGCGCTGATCCGTCCGCCGCCATCCGAGCCCCGGCCGTCCCCGCCGTCTCCAAGCAGTTCGGCGGCGACGATGTCCTCCCCCTCGCCGCCGAGAATGAGCAGTCGCTCCACGAGGTTGCGCAGCTGCCGGACATTGCCGGGCCAGGAGAAAGTCTGGAGCGCGGCGAGCGCCTCTTCGGTGAAGCGGCGGCGGATGAGACCCTGCTGGAGGGCGATGGCCTCGGCGAAGTGGCGGGCGAGCTCCGGTATGTCCTCCCGCCGCGCGTCGAGCGGCGGCACCTCGATCGGCACGACGTTGAGCCGGTGGTAGAGATCCTCCCGGAACCGCCCCTCCGCGATCTCGGTCTTGAGGTCGCGTGCCGTGCCGGAGATGAGCCGCACGTCAACACGCACCTGTTCGCCGCCGCCGGGGCGAAGGAAAGACTGGTCGAGCAGAATGCGGAGGATCTTCGCCTGGGTCCCGAGCGGCATCTCGGCGACCTCGTCGAAGAAGAGCGTGCCGCCATGCGCGCGATCGAAGAGTCCCTTTTCCACCCGCCCATCCTCGCGCACGCGGCCGAAAAGCACCTCCTCCATCAGATGCGGTTCGATCGTCGCGGCGTTGGAGACGACGAAGGGCGCGTTCGCACGGCCGGAATTCGCATGGACATAGCGCGCCGCGACCTCCTTGCCGGAGCCGGGCGGGCCGGTCAGCACCACCCGGCTCGCGGCGCGGGCGACGCGCTCTAGCTGGCCGCGGAGCGCCTGCATCGCGTGGCCAGAGCCGATCATCCGGTGTTCGCGCGTGTCCGCGGCGCGGAGCGCCGCGTTCTCCCTCCGAAGCCTTCCAGCCTCCAGCGCCCTGTGAACAACGACCAGCAGCTGATCTATATTGAACGGCTTTTCGATGAAATCATAAGCGCCCTGCTTGATCGCCGCGACGGCGATCTCGATGTTCCCGTGGCCGGAGATGATGACGACCGGCACGTCCGGATTGTCCCGCTTCACGGATTTCAGGACCTCGATGCCGTCCATCCGGCTGCCCTGGAGCCAGATGTCGAGGATCACGAGATCGGGCGGGGCCTCATCCACCGCCGCCAGCGCCCCGTCCGCGTCCTCGGCCTCGCGCGTCGCGTGGCCCTCATCGGCGAGGATGTCCCCGATCAGGCTGCGAATGTCGGCTTCGTCATCGACGATAAGAATGTCGCTCATGCGCCGCCGCCCCCTTCGCCGGCGCCGTTCTCACGCCTTGGCAATACAAGTGACACGCGGGCGCCGCGGCGCCCGCTCTCGTCCGCCGGCGCGCGCGCATCGTCGAGGCGGAGCGCGCCGTCATGCTGTTCCGCGATTTTCTTGACGATGGCGAGGCCGAGCCCCGTGCCTTTCGCGCGGGTCGTGACATAGGGCTCCGTGAGCCGCGCCCGGTCTTTCGGCAGGCCGATCCCGTTATCCTCCACGATGAGGGCGACGCCGGCGCCCTCCGGCTTCAGCTGCGCGAGGATGCGCCCTGAGCCGACGAAAGCCGGATCGAGTTCGGCTTGCGAGTCGATCGCCTCCGCGCCGTTCTTGAGCAGGTTCGTGAGCGCCTGCGAGATCATCCCGCCGTCGCAGGCGAGAAGCTGTGGCGCGTCCGCGCCCTCGATTTCCCAGGCTATGTCGGGCCGCGCCGTCCGCTGCATCAGAACCGCGTCGCGCAGCAGCGCGGCGACGT
>JAUHWJ010000392.1 GCA_030424705.1 Alphaproteobacteria bacterium
GGCCGACATGGAGCGGCCCGGTCGGGTTCGCCGAGACGTATTCGACGTTCACCCGCCGACCGTTCGGCGCCCCGCGCCCGAAATCGGGGCCCGCCGCGAGGGCGGCGGAGACGGCGCCGAACCAGACGGATGGCGCGAGCCGGAGGTTGATGAAGCCAGGCCCCGCCACCTCCGCCGCGACGATCCGCGGATCCTCCGCCAGCTTCGGCGCGAGAAGGCCGGCGAGCGCGCGCGGACTGGTTCCGGCCGGCTTCGCCAGCGCCATCGCGGCGTTCGTCGCCATGTCGCCATGCGCCGTGTCGCGCGGCGGCTCCACCGTGACCGAGCGCCGGTCGAGCGCCGGCGGCAACGCGCCCTCGGCTTCCAGCGCGTCGAGCGCGCCGTCGATAAGCGCGGCGATGGCGGCGAAGGGGTTTGCGGTTTCTGTCATTGTCGGCCTCTTCCGGATCGCGCGGGCTCTAGCACGGGCGCGCCGCGGCTTCCAACTCTCTCGGTCGGGGCGGCGTGCGGCCGTGCTAACTGCCCCTGATCCTCATGTGCTCTTGCAGCGCGAACCGGTCCGTCATGCCTGCAATGTAGTCGGAGACGATGCGCGCCAGCGCGGCGTCGCCCTCGGCGCAGAGGGCGACGCCGCGCCATTCGGCGGGCAGCCGATCCGGCGTCGCCATGAACCCCTCGAAGAGATCGGACACGACCGCAGCCGCCTGCTCCCGCATCGCCAGCACCGCCGGGTGGCGATACATCCGCGCGAAAAGGAAGCCGCGGACCTCGCTCACCTCCGCCTCCATGCCCGGAGAAAACGCGACAACGGACGCGCCAATCGCGCGGAGCGCCGATGCGCTTTCCGGTTTCGCGGCGGTGAGGCGCGAACGGGTCTCGCCCAGCATGTCCTCCACCATCGCGCCGAAGACGCGGCGGAACGCCTCGCCAGAGCGGCGCGGCTCGTCGAGCCCCGGCCAGAGGGAATCCACCTCCGCCAGCGCCGGCCCCACGAGCGGGAGCGCCACGAGGTCGTCCAGCGAGAAGAGCCGGGCGCGGAGCCCGTCATCGAGATCGTGCACATTGTATGCAACGTCGTCCGAGAGGGCAGCGATCTGCGCCTCGATGCCCGAATGCGTGGAAAGTTCGAGGCTCCAGCGCGCCTCCGCCTCCGCCAAAGCGGCGGGATGCGGCGGCAAGGCCGGGCCGTTGTGCTTGGCGATACCCTCAAGCGACTCCCAGGTAAGGTTCAGCCCGTCGAATCCGGCGTAGCGATGCTCGAGTTCCATGACGATGCGAAGCGCCTGCGCGTTGTGGTCGAACCCGCCATAGGTCTCCATCGCCCCCGCCAGCGCATCCTCTCCGGTATGGCCGAACGGCGTATGGCCAAGGTCGTGGGCCAGCGCCACAGCCTCCGCCAGATCCTCGTCCGCGCCCAGGGTCCGTGCTACGGTCCGTGCGATCTGCGCGACTTCGAGGCTGTGCGTCAGCCGCGTGCGGTAATGATCCCCTTCGTGTTCGACGAAGACCTGCGTCTTGTGCTTGAGCCGGCGGAAAGCGGAGCAATGGATGATCCTGTCCCGGTCGCGCTGGAACGGGGTGCGGTGCGCGCTGCCGGGCTCGTCATGAAGCCGCCCACGACTTTCGCGCCAGTCGGTCGCGTAGGGGGCGAGGGGTATCCGGTTCATGGCCTCGCGTTCCGCGCCCTTGTCGCTCATCGCCGGAACCCATATCTCTTTGATCGGAACCTGCAAAGCCCGCCGGGAGAGCGCCGCATGAGCCTGACCCTGCCCATTACCGTTACGGAAAGCTGCGCCGCCCGCCTCGCCGCCATCGCAAAAGCGGAGGGAGCGCGGAAGAATCTCCGCGTCGCCGTACTTGGGGGCGGCTGCTCAGGCTTTTCTTACGAGTTCACGCTGGAGGACGAGGCGGCGGATGATGATCTGGTGCTTCCCGCAGGCGAAGCGGCTGTGCTGATCGATCCTGTCTCGCTGCCCTTCCTCTCCGGCTCGAGGATCGACTTCAAGAACGAACTGATAGGCGCGCGCTTCGCCATCGACAACCCGAACGCGACCAGTTCCTGCGGTTGCGGGACGAGTTTCTCGATCTGAAAGGGGGGCGCCGCGCGGCGCCCCGCGTTTGTCAATCGTCGCGATAAACCTTCTCGCGCCGCTCATGCCGCTCCTGCGCTTCGAGGGAGAGCGTGGCGATAGGACGGGCGTCGAGACGACGAAGCGAGATCGGCACGCCGGTATCCTCGCAATAGCCGTACGAACCATCCTCGATCCGGCGGAGCGCCGCGTCGATCTTGCCGATCAGCTTGCGCTGCCGGTCCCGTGTCCGCAGTTCCAGCGCCCGGTCGGTCTCTTCCGAGGCGCGGTCTGCGAGGTCGGGAATGTTGCGGGCGTCCTCCTGCATCTCCCTGACTGTCTCGCGACTCTCGTTGAGAATCGATTCCTTCCAGTCGAGAAGTTTCCTGCGGAAATATTCCCGGTGCCGTTCGCACATGAAGGGCTCATCCTCCGACGGGAAATAGTCGGCGGATAGTTCGACATGCTTGTTCATCGATTTCCGGTCCCCAACACGCGCGGCGCAGGGCCGCTCCTGTTCGCGGGCGGGCTATAGCGCGGATCGGCGAAGCTGTCGATGGAAACCCTTAACAAAGGAATCGATTTTCATCCGATGGAGCGTGGCGTTAGAACTCGCCCTTGAGATGCGAAAGGGACAGACGTGCGATTCGACGGAACCAAGGATTATGTGGCGACGGGCGACCTCACGGTCGCGGTGAACGCCGCCATCACGCTCGAGCGGCCGCTCCTGGTGAAGGGCGAGCCCGGGACGGGCAAGACTGAACTGGCGCGCCAGATCGCGAAGGCGCTCGGCTTGCCGCTGCTCGAATGGTCGGTGAAATCGACCACCCGGGCGCAGCAGGGCCTCTACGAATACGACGCGGTCAGTCGCCTTCGGGATAGCCAACTCGGCGACGCGCGCGTGGGCGACGTCGCGAACTACATCCGCAAGGGCAAGCTCTGGGAGGCGTTCGAGGCGGAGGAGAAGGTCGTTCTCCTCATCGACGAGATCGACAAGGCGGATATCGAATTCCCGAACGACCTCCTGCAGGAGCTCGACCGGATGGAATTCTACGTCTACGAGACGGGGGAGACGATCCGCGCGCGGCGCCGGCCCATCGTCATCATCACTTCCAACAACGAGAAGGAGTTGCCGGACGCGTTCCTGCGCCGCTGCTTCTTCCACTACATCCGCTTCCCCGACATCGAGACGATGCAGGAGATCGTGGACGTTCACTTCCCCGGCGTGAAGAAGAGCCTCGTCCACGCTGCGCTGACGCAGTTCTACGAGCTGCGGGAGACGCCGGGTCTGAAGAAGAAGCCCTCGACCTCTGAGGCACTGGACTGGCTGCGTCTCCTGATGGCGGAGGACATGTCCGCCGCCGACCTGAAGGGCGATACGGCG
>JAUHWJ010000393.1 GCA_030424705.1 Alphaproteobacteria bacterium
TCGTGCTCGTCGAGGGCGCGCTGGCGGCCTTCCAGGAGAAGGATTTCGGGCGCTACGCCGATCTCGTCGCCGCGGCGGCGGACCGGTCGGACGCGCCGGTGGTCGCGCTCGCGCAGGCGTCGATGGCGCCGGCGGCGGCGCGCGCGAAGCGGGCGGTGATGACGAGCCCGGCCGCCGCGCTCGCGGCCGCATCGCGGCGCTAAGGCTTTTCTTCGCGCGCATCTTCCTGTTATGCCTGCCTGACCGGTAAGGCGTCAGGGGGATGGTCGATGACGGTATGGGCGCGGTTTTCCGCGATGGCGGCGGTTCTGTTCGTCACCGCCTGCGCGCCCGAGCCGAAGGCGCCCAACCTCAACACGCTCTACGATTCCGCCGCGGCCTTCGAGACGCAGGACCGGCGGCCGGTGATCTCGATCCCCGGCACGCTCGGCTCCCGCCTCATCGACCGGGATTCGGGGATCGTGATCTGGGGCGGCGCCTCCGGGCTTTCGGTCGATCCCGACGTGCCGGAGAATGCGCGGCGCATTGCGCTCCCCATCGGATCGGGGAGCGAATCGCTCCGCCTGCTGCGGGACGGGGTGAGGACGGACGGGGTGCTGCGCGTGGCGCGCGCCTCCGTCCTCGGCATTCCGCTGGAGCTCGACATCTATCGGGGCGTGATCTCCACCCTCATCGCCGGGGGCTTCGACTTCCGCGAGACGCGGGAGGAGGAGATCACGGAGCGGGACGTCAACCTCGATTCCTTCGAGTTCCCCTATGACTGGCGGCGCGACATCGTCGAGGCGGCGCAAGATCTCGACTATTTCATCTCCCGCAAGACCAATCAGGTGATGGAGGAGCGGCGACGCGTCTTCGGGCCCGACGCGGAGACGGTGAAATTCGACCTGATCGCCCATTCGATGGGCGGGCTCGTGACGCGCTATTACCTCATGTACGGGGCCGCGGACCTGCCGGAGGACGGCTCCCTGCCGGAGGTGACCTGGGCGGGGGCGGAGCATGTCGGCCGCGTCGTCTTCATCGCGCCGCCGAATACGGGCTCGGTCCTCGCCTTCGAGAATCTCGTGAACGGCAAGACGCTGGGGCCGTTCCAGCCGACCTATGCGCCGGCGATCCTCGGCACGCATGTCTCTACCTATCAGCTCTTCCCGCGGGACCGGCACAAGCGCGTCCGCATTGCGGGGAGCGATGAGCCGGTGGACGTCTTCGATCTCGCCAACTGGGAGCGCTACGGCTGGGGCATGCTCAACCCCGGGCAGGATGCGCTGCTCCAGATCCTCATGCCGGAAGAGCCGACGGCGGAGGGGCGGCATGAGCGGGCGAGACGGCATCTTGCGAAAATCCTGAAGCGCGCCGAGCAGTTCCAGCGGGCGATAGACCGGCCGGTGACGATTCCCGAGGACCTCGACCTCTATCTCGTCGTCGGCGGCGGGTTCGAGACGCCGGCGGAGGTGGAATACGACCCGGAGACCGGGCGCGTGGAGATCACCAAGCTGGAGGAAGGGGACGGGGTGGTGCTCCGCGCCTCCTCGCTCCTCGACGAGCGGCAGGACGGGAACTACACGCTCAGCCTTCGCTCCCCGCTCTCCTACCGCTCCGTCCTCCTCCTCCCGGAGGAGCATGTGGACATCACGAAGAGCCCGGTCTTCGGCGACAACCTGCTCTTCTGGCTCCTGGAGGCGCAGCGCTCGGGCGACCAGCTGGTGCGGCCGGGCCGGCTCTCCGTCGCCGGCGCCCCCTCCGAGGGGCGGGCGGCGACCTCGCCGCCGGCGGACAAGTAGGCGCCCTTGCCATCCGGCGCGGAATGAGGCACAAGCCGCGCTTCCGATCACGAGCGCGAAGGAGCGTCGCCCATGGCCCGCGTCACCGTCGAAGATTGCGTGGACAAGGTTCCGAACCGGTTCGAACTCGTCATGCTCGCCGCCCATCGCGCCCGCACCATCGCCACCGGCGCGCCGCTGACCATCGACCGGGACAACGACAAGAACCCGGTCGTCGCGCTCCGCGAGATCGCTGAGGAGACGATCCCGGTCGAGGATCTGAAGGAAATGGCGATCCAGGCGCTGCAGCGGCAGATCGAGGTGGACGAGCCGGAGGAGGACCAGATGTCCGCCCGGATGGGCGCGGATCGTGCGGACCAGCCGGTGGACGACGTCTCCGAAGAGCAGCTCCTCCGCGCGCTTCTGGCGGAGCAGAGCCAGGGCTGATCAGCCGGCAGCCTCCCCGCTCTCCCTCTTCTTCTGCGAGAGCGGGCCGCGGCCCGAGAACATCTGGCGGATGTCGACCGTCGAGCGGTTGCCGATATCGTCGTAGTGCCATTTGAGCCAGCTGGCGGCGGCCGTCCTCCCGATCTCGAACATGTGGCGGAGGAAGGCCCATTCCGAGTTGAGCTTCGATGAGGCGTCAAGGGCGCGCATCCGCTTGCGCGACTGGATGATGTGGAGGTTCATCTTCCGGTATTCCTCGGGGTCGAGTTTCCCGTCCTCCAGCAGGCGCGTCACGAAGTCGATCGAGCGGAGTTCGTGCAGGAGCGAGGAATTGAAGGTGATCTCGTTCACCCGGTTCTGGATTTCCGCCGCCGTCTTCGGCTCCCCTTCCCGCACGATGGGGTTGATCTGCACGATCACGATGTCGGAGGCGGGGCTGTTGTAGAAGAAGGGATAGAGCGGCGGGTTGCCCATGTAGCCGCCATCCCAGTAATGCGCGCCGTCGATCTCCACCGCCTTGAAGAGGAAGGGCAGGCAGGCCGAGGCCATGACCACGTCGGTCGTGATCTCCTGCCGCTCGAAGACGCGGACGCGCCCCGTCTCCACCGTCGTCGCGGCGAGAAAGATCTCCATGTCGGAGCAGGCGCGGACCTTGGCGAAGTCGACATGCTTCTCCACCAGGTCGCGGAGCGGGTTGATCTCCAGCGGCGCGTCATAGGGGGAGACGACGCCGCGGAGCGCGTTGAAGAAGATGTAGGCCGGCGAGGAATCGAGCGACCAGTCGCCCGTCATCTGCGCCCAGGGCGTGCGCTGGATCGGGCTGCCGCGGCCGGCGTCGGAGACAGCGCGCCAGAATTCCTCCAGCCGCTTCCGCGCGCCGGCGCCGCCGCCCTCATACATGCCCTGCGCGGCGACGACAGCGTTCATCGCGCCGGCGGAGGTGCCGCTGATCGCCTCGATCCAGAGCCGGTCATCCTCGAAGATCTTGTCGAGCACGCCCCAGGTGAAGGCGCCGTGGCTGCCCCCGCCCTGGAGCGCGAGGTTCACGGATTTCGCGTGGCGGGGTTTGCGGTGCGGCGCCTTCTGCGCCGCGGCGGCCCTGCGGCGGCGGGGGGCGGGATTCGCTTGATCTTCGGCCATGAACGGTCTCCGATGCGGGTGAGGCGCGCCGAGCCTATGCTGCGCCGCATCATCGCTCAAGCCGCGTCTTCTGGAGCCTCTCTTGCGCCGCGCCTATCC
>JAUHWJ010000394.1 GCA_030424705.1 Alphaproteobacteria bacterium
GCAGGAGGTGCGCGAGTTCTTCGACATCCACGAGGCGATGGGCACCTATGGCGGCGGCGTGCATTTCGAGATGACGGGGCAGGACGTGACGGAATGCCTCGGCGGCATGCACCGGCTGCAATCCGCGGACCTCTCGGACCGCTACCACACCGCCTGCGACCCGCGGCTGAACGCGAGCCAGGCGCTGGAGCTGGCGTTCCTGCTGGCGGAGGAGCTGGAGAAGGCGGCGCCGGCGAGCCGGGCCGAGGCCGTCTGACGCCTTGAGCCATGTGCTCGTCCTGACGGCGGCGGAAACGCTCGGCGACGATCTCGCGCGCCGGGCGCTCGCCGCCGTTCCCGGGGCGGGGCCCTTGCGGCGGCTCGGGCCGGAGGCGGCGGAGGCGGCGTTTCCGGGCCCGGCGGCGCCCGCGCTCGAAGCCGCCCGCGCCGCGCTGGGGCCTACGCCGGTGGACGCGAACGCGGTTCCGGCGGCGGGGCGGCGGAAGCGGCTCCTGATCTCCGACATGGATTCGACGATCATCACGGTCGAGTGCATCGACGAGATCGCCGATTTCGCCGGGATCGGCGCCCGCGTCGCGGCGATCACCGAGCGGGCGATGCGCGGGGAGCTGGATTTCGAGGCGGCGCTCCGCGAGCGGGTCGCGCTCCTCGCCGGCTTTCCCGAGGCGGAGCTGGCGCGGGTGCATGAGGAGCGGGTGCGGCTTTCCCCCGGCGCGGCCTCGCTCGTCTCCGCGATGAACGGGGCGGGGGCGCTGACCGCGCTCGTCTCGGGCGGGTTCGACGTCTTCACCGCGCGCGTCGCCGCGATGGCGGGCTTCGCGCGGCACCGGGCGAACCGGCTGCTGATCGAGTCGGGGCGGCTCACGGGCGCGGTGGCGGAGCCGATCCTCGGGCGGGAGGCGAAGCTGGAGGCGCTGATCGCGCTCTCGGCGGAGATCGGGGCCGGGCCGGAGGATGCGGTGGCCATCGGCGACGGGGCGAACGACCTCGCGATGATCGGGGCCGCAGGGCTCGGGATCGCCTGGCGGGCGAAGCCGGCGGTGGCGGCGATGGCGGATGCGCGGCTCGACCATGCGGACCTGACGGCGGCCTTGCGCCTGCAGGGGATGCCGGCGCCCGGCTTCGGCTGAAACCTCGCTGTCGACCCCGTGATTGGACCGGGGGCGGCGCGGCGCCTATCTTTCCGGCAGCTGAAAGGGATCGTCATGCGCTATATCCGCCGGCCTGAATGGGCTCTGCCTGAAACGAAGGTCACGCCGGAATCGGCCTTCCTGAACCGCCGCGCGATTCTCGCCGGGATGGGCCTCGGCGGCCTGTCCCTCGCCCTCCCGGCCCGGGCGGCGACGGACCCCTACGCCGCGGCCCCGCGCAACCCGGATTTCGCGGATGCCGGCCGGCCCGTGACGCCGGAGGAGATCAACGGCAACTACAACAATTTCTACGAATTCGGCTCGTCGAAGGACATCGCGGCGGCGGCCCGAAAGCGGCTGAAGACGGACGGCTGGACCGTCACCATAGACGGGATGGTGGAGCGGGAGGTCACGCTCTCGATGGACGACCTCATCGCGCAGGTGGGGCTCGAGGAGCGCATCTATCGGCACCGCTGCGTCGAGGGCTGGTCGATGGTCGCGCCCTGGATCGGGGCGCCCGTCTCGAAAGCCATCGCCCTCGCGGCGCCGCTCTCCTCCGCCCGCTTCGTGCGGTTCGAGAGCTTCTTCGACCCGGAGATGGCGCCGGGCCAGCGGCAGAGCTGGTATCCTTGGCCCTATGTCGAGGGAATCACCATCGAGGAGGCGGCGAATCCGCTGCCGCTTCTCGTCTTCGGCGCCTACGGGAAGATTCTGGCGAACGAGTATGGCGCGCCGGTGCGGCTGCACCTGCCGTGGAAATACGGGTTCAAGTCGATCAAGTCGATCACCCGGATCACCCTGACGGACGAGCAGCCGCTCGGCCTCTGGGAGGAATTGCAGGCCTCCGAATACGGGTTCTGGGCCAATGTGAATCCGGAAGTGGCGCATCCCCGCTGGTCCCAGGCGACGGAGCGGGACATCGGGACGGGCGAGCGCATCCCGACGGTGATCTACAACGGCTACGGGCCGACGGTCGCCTCGCTCTACGAGGGGAACCCCGTGGCGATGGCGGCGGGAGACCGGCTCTGGCGGTGAGGGAGGCGGTTTCTCCCTGCAAGCCTTCCGATCCTTGGCGCCGATGCCGACCCGCCTGAATCGGCCGGGCGGAGGCGCCGCGCTCCGTTTGCGCGCCGGCCGGCCTCGCCTCCATTCCGGATGATCGGTTCTCGCGCCCATCACGGCGGGAGGCGCGCCAAAAAAAAAGGCCGAGCTTGCGCTCGGCCTAGTCCAACAGGGAGGTAGGAGATGCAGAGCCGCAACAGTGTCGCGCCGAAGCATCGCCTGAAATGACAAATAGGCGCGATGGTGCGGCGCATCAAGAAATAACTGCCCGGAAAGCGCGCAAACCAGCCCTGCGCCTGACGCATGGCTCGGCAGATCAGCCTGCGGCTGCGGAAGACCGGAGCGTGGCGAGTTCGGCGAGAACGAAGTCCCTGAAGGCGAGAACGCGGCGGGAGCGGCGGAGTTCCTCCGCATAGGCGATGTAGATCGTGAAGTTCGGGCTCACGAGATCGGGCGCGACCTGAACGAGATCGGGGTTCAGCGCCGAGAGATAGTCCGGCAGCGGGGCGATGCCGATGCCGCTTTCCGCCGCCTGCATGACGGCGAAGTAGTTGTTCACGGAGAGGTCGCTCTTGTGCTCGATCTCCATCGTCGTCGCCAGCCAGTCCGTCACCGCGACGGGGAGCGGGGATTTCTGCTCCGCGCGGTAGGAGATCAGCCGGTGATGGCGGAAGTCGAGGCTGGAGGCCGGGGCGCCGTAGCGCTCGATATAGCCGCGCGAGGCGTAGAAGCGGATCGCAGCCTCGGTGAGCGGCCGGCGGATCAGCTCCGCCTGTTCGGGCTCGCGCAGCATCAGCGCCACGTCCGCCTCCCGCATCGGCAGGTCGAGCACCTGTTCGGTGAGGACGAGGTCGATGGAGATGTCCGGATACTCGGTGAAGAACCGGCCGAGCCGGGGCGCGAGCCAGAGCGAGCCGAGCCCGTGCGTGGTGGAGACGCGAAGCTCCCCCCCGTCCCTGTCCTTCGCGTCGCGGATGCGCGCGGCGGCGAGGTTGAGGCGGGAGGCCATGTCCCGCGCCGCGCCGTAGAGAAGCTCGCCCTGCTCCGTCAGGATCAGGCCGCGGGCGTGGCGGTGAAAGAGCGTCGCGCCGAGGCTTTCCTCCAGCCCGCGGATCTGCCGGCTGACGGCGGACTGGCTGAGATGCAGCGCCTCGCCGGCATGGGTGAGGCTCCCGGCCTCCGCCACCGCGTGGAACACTCGCAGCTTGTCCCAGTCCGTAGGCATAGGGCCTCCTTCCCTTG
>JAUHWJ010000395.1 GCA_030424705.1 Alphaproteobacteria bacterium
CGCCTATCTCTCCGAGGAGGCGGAGAAGAACCCGCTCCTCCGCATCGACGAGGGCGGCGGCGCGGCCGCGCCCCCCGGCGGCGACGCGGCGGAGGGGGTGGACCGCGCCATAGCGCGGGAGGATCCGGGCGCCGCCGAGCAGATCTTCGAGACGGGGCGGGACAATCTCTATGAAGGGGCCGAGCCCCGGTTGAACGACGAATCCGGCCTCTGGGGGCCGGGCGGCTCCGGCCGCGACGGCGGGCGGGATGGAGCGGCCGACCCGTTCGAGGAGAGCTTCGCGGAGCGGACGGCGGCGACGACCACGCTGCGCGACCATCTCCTGCCGCAGATCGCGCTCTCAGCCGCGCGGCCGGCGGCGCGCGCCCTCGCCGCCCTGCTCGTGGACGAGCTGGACGAGGCCGGGTATCTCCGCGCCGATCTCGACGATCTGGCGGCGCGGCTCGGCGCAAGGGGCGATCTCGTCGCCGAGGCGCTGGCCGCGCTCCAGGCCTGCGATCCGGCCGGGATCGGCGCGCGGAACCTCCGCGAATGTCTCGCGCTGCAATTGCAGGAGCGGAACCGGATGGACCCGGCGATGGCGGCGCTGCTCGAACGGCTCGACGACCTCGCCGCCGCCCGGATGGACCGGCTGCGCGCCGCCTGCGGCGTCGACGATGAGGACCTCGTGGAGATGATCGCCGAGATCCGGCGCCTCGACCCGCGGCCCGGCGCGGCCTTTTCCGGCGGCCTCGCCGCGACGGTGACGCCGGATGTCTTCGTCCGCCGCGCGCCGGACGGCGGCTGGGCCGTCGAGCTGAACGCGGACGCGCTCCCGCGCCTGCTGCTGGACCGTCGCTACGCCGTCAGCCTCGCGGCGGAGGGCGGGGCGGAGACGCGCGCCTATCTCGCCGAATGCCGCCAGAACGCGGACTGGCTGCTCCGCGCGCTCGACCAGCGGGCGCGGACGATCCTGAAGGTCGCGACGGAGATCGTCCGCCTCCAGTCCGGCTTCTTCGAGAACGGCGTCTCCGCCCTTTCGCCGATGACGCTGCGCGCGGTCGCGGAACGGATCGAGATGCACGAATCAACCGTGAGTCGCGTCACGGCCAACAAGTACCTCTCGTGCGAGCGCGGGGCCTTCGAGCTGAAGTTCTTCTTCACCCAGGCGCTCGCCGCCGCCGACGGGGGCGACGCCGTCTCCGCCGCCGCGGTGCGGCACAGGATCCGCTCGCTGATCGAGGCGGAGGATGCGGCGAAGCCGCTCTCGGACGACAGGATCGTCACGCTTCTGAAACAAACCGGCGTCGATGTTGCGCGGCGGACGGTCGCGAAATACCGTGAAGGGATGAGCATCCCGTCCTCGGCGCAGCGCAAACGGATGAAGGCGAACGCCTTGGTCCGTTGAAGTTCTGCGCCCGGGCGGGTTGGTTGACTCGGTCGGGAGCCCCCCATAGGTATCCGCCTCCCGGCGGGCCCGGGGGCGAAGCGCGGAGCGGAACATGCGGATTCAGGTGACAGGCCGTCAGATCGATATCGGGGACGCGCTCCGCGCCCATGTGGAGACGGAACTTCTCGCCGCCGTCTCGAAATACGCCGATGTCGTGATCGACGCCGAGGTCACCTTCAGCCGCGACGCGCACGCTTTCAAGGCCGAGGCGGTGGTGAAGCTCGCCCGCGGGTTGACTGCGAACGCTTCCGACAAGGCGAACGAGATCTATGCCGCCTTCGACGGCGTCTCCGAGAAGATCGAGAAGCAGGTGCGCCGCTACAAGCGTCGCCTGACCCAGCATCGCGGCGAGGCGGCGGGGGAGATCCCGGCGGCCGCCTACGTCATCGCCCAGGCGACCGACGAGGACGAGCATGTCGAGACGCTGAACCCCGTCGTCATCGCGGAGACGAAGACGCGGCTCCGCTCTCTCACCGTCGGCGAGGCGGTGATGCAGATGGAGCTGGAGAACGCGCCGTTCCTCATGTTCCGGAACGATGCGCATGGCCGGCTCAACGTCGTCTTCCGCCGCGAGGACGGGAATATCGGCTGGATCGACCCTGACGACAAGGCGGCCTGAGCCTGACGCTGGCGCAATCCGGAGGCCGACATGGACCTGAAGGACATTCTCTCGCCCGGCGCGCTCCAACCGGCGCTGAACGCGACGAGCAAGAAGCACCTCATGCAGGAACTCTCCCAGCGCGCGGCGGACAGCTATGGGCTGGACGCGCGCGGAGCCTTCGAGGCGCTGCTGGAGCGGGAGCGGCTGGGCTCGACCGGCATGGGCCGCGGCGTCGCCATCCCGCATGCGCGAATCGAGGGATTGGACCGTGTGGTCGGCGTCTTCGCGCGGCTGCAAAAACCGCTCGACTATGACGCTGTTGACGGCGAGCCGGTGGACCTCGTCTTCGCCCTTTTCGCCCCGGGCGAGGCGGGCGCGGACCATCTTCGCGCGCTCGCCCGGATCTCCCGCTCCCTGCGGGACGCTTCGGTCTGCGCCAAGGTTCGGGGGGCGGAAGGCGCGACGGCGATCTACGCCGTCCTCACCAATCCTGTGGATTCGAAGGCGGCCTGAGGCCGCCCCGCTTCAGTGCACGCTGACGGGCGCGAGATCGTGCTGGCGCGCGGCGATGAAGGCGAGGTCGCGCCGCGGCGCGAGGCCGATGCGGTTCCCCGCCTCGTCATGGATCGCATAGAGCAGCGCTGCGCCTTCAGCCTCGGGCGGAAGCTCGTCCGGCCGCACCTGGCGGACATAGACGATCCTTTCGGCGCCGGGGGCGCTGGGGTTGAACTTGTCGGTCATGGTCGCCTCCTCCTCTGAGCGGGCGTTGGGAATTCAGTCGCGGTCGCCGATCCTGATCTTGCGGATCACGGTCTCGGGTTCGGCGCGGACGAGATCGACATGCAGGAGGCCGTTGGCGAGATCAGCCCCGGCGACCTCCACGCCGTCCGCGAGCACGAAGCTGCGCTGGAACTGCCGCGCGGCGATGCCCCGGTGGAGGAAGACCCTGCCCTCCGGCTCCGGCGCCTGCTTGCCGCGGATCACGAGCTGGCGATCCTCCACCGTGATGGCGAGGTCGTCCTCCGCGAAGCCGGCGACGGCGAGGGTGATGCGATAGGCCGTCTCGCCCCGCTGTTCGATATTGTAGGGCGGGTATCCGTCCCCCCCGGCCTTCTGTGTGCGCTCGACAAGGCGGTCGAGCTGTTCGAAGCCGAGAAGAAAGGGATGCTGGGCGAAGCTCATGCGGCTCATCGGTCACGGTCCTTGGTCAAGCGACGTGCGCGCGCGGGCCCTGAAGCGGCGCCCGCGCCCAAAGAATATGTGGCCTCTCCCGCCGTCCTGCAAGCGGGCGGCGCTTCAGCGCCGCGCGAAGACCGCGCCGACGAGCGCGAGAGCGAGCGCGGCGGACACGGCGCTGAGCGCCGCGCCCCAGGCCATGTCGATCGCCGTGAGCCGC
>JAUHWJ010000396.1 GCA_030424705.1 Alphaproteobacteria bacterium
CGCGACGGCGGTTCGGCGGCGGACGCGGCGGTGGCCGTCCAGCTCGCGCTCACGCTCGTCGAGCCGCAAAGCTCCGGCCTCGGCGGCGGGGCCTTCGCGCTGCACTGGGACGCGGCGACGCGCGCACTCACGACATGGGACGGGCGGGAGACGGCTCCGGCGGCGGCTGGGCCGGATTACTGGATGAAGGACGGCGCGCCGATGGGCTTCCGCGAGGCGGTGCCGGGCGGGCGCTCCGTCGGCGTGCCGGGCACGCCGGCGCTGTTGCAGGCGCTGCATGACGCGCACGGGGTTCTTCCGCGGGAACGCCTCGCCGCGCCGGCGATCCGGCTTGCGGAGGAAGGCTTCCCCGTCTCCCCCCGGCTGGCCGCTTCCGTGGCCGAGGCGGCGGAGGGGCTCGCGCTCTTCCCGGCGACAGCCGCCTATTTCCTCCCCGGCGGTGCGCCGCTGGCGGAGGGCGCGACGCTCCGCAACCCCGCGCTCGCGGCGACGTTCCGGCGCTTCGCGGCGGAGGGGGCGGCGCCCTTCTACCGCGGCGATCTCGCGGCCAACATCGTCCATGTCGTGCGCGGCGCGGTGGTCAATCCGGGCGTGATGACCCGCCGCGACCTTGAGGATTACGAGGCGAAGCCGCGCCCGCCCGTCTGCGCGCCGTGGCGGGCGATGGAGGTCTGCGGCATGGGCCCGCCCTCCTCCGGCGCACTGACGGTCGGGCAGATCCTCATGCTGACGGAGAGGGCGGGGATCGGCGCGGAGCCCTCGCCCGCGGGCTGGCGCGTCTTCGCGGAGGCGACGCGGCTCGCCTTCGCGGACCGGGGGCTCTACATGGCCGACGCCGATTTCGTGGCGATGCCGGAGGGATTGCTGAACCCCGGCTATATGGACAGCCGCGCCGCGCTGATCTCGCCGGAGCGGGCGGGGGAGCCGAAGCCCGGCGAGCCGCCGTGGAAGGAAGGCGCGCTCCGGGCGCCGGATCGTTCGGCGGAGCGGCCCGGCACCAGCCATTTCGTGATCCGCGACGCGGCGGGAAATCTCGTCTCGATGACGACGACGATCGAGACGGGGTTCGGCTCCCGCCTCATGGCGAACGGCTATCTCCTCAACAACGAGCTGACGGATTTCAGCTTCAGGGCGGAGGAGGGCGGCGCGCCCGTCGCCAACCGGGTGGAGGGCGGCAAGCGCCCGCGCTCCTCCATGGCGCCGACCATCGTGCTGCGGGAGGGCGGGCCGGTTCTCGCCCTCGGCTCGCCGGGCGGGGCGCGGATCATCCCTTACGTCGCGCAGGCGCTGCTCGCGATGGAGGCCTGGGGGATGAGCCCGGCGGAGGCCGCTTCGGCGGGGCATGTGACCGCCTTCAGCGCCGCCGTCGATCTGGAGGAGAATACGGAGGCGGCGGGGCTGGCGGAAAGTTTCGCCGCTTACGGGCTGGAGCCGCGGGTGCGGAACCTCAATTCGGGCCTCGCGATTCTCCGGATCGGGCCCGGCGGGCTGACCGGCGCGGCGGACCCGCGGCGGGAGGGCGTGGCGATCGGGGAGTGAGTCAGAGCTTGTGGATCACCGCCACCTGATCCCGCCGCGCCTTCTGCCACCGCGCCTGAAAGACGAAGCAGCCGGAAATCGAGGGGCGAAGCGCGTTCATCGCCGCCGCATAGGCGGGGTCCGCATGGGCAAACTCGCCCGTCGTGAGGAAGGACTGGAAGAGCGCCGCCGTCTTCGTGAAACCTTTCCGCTTCGCCTCGTAGGCGGGGGGCTGCCAGCGCAGGTCCTCGATCACATAGAGCCCGCCGGATTTCAGCACGGGGAAGAGGGCGAGGAAGGCGTCCTGCTGGTGGGCGGAGGCGTGGCTGGCGTCGTCGATCACAATGTCGGGCGCGCCGAGGGCCTCGATCTCCGCCGCCGCGCGGTCGATATTCGCCCGTTCGTCCATGTCGCAGCGGATGAAGCGGAAGCGCTCCGTCTGGTGGGCGGAGAAATCCGAGACGTCGAGGCCGATCACGCTCCCTTTCGGGAAGTATTCGAGCCACATGGCGACGGAGGGCGGCTCCGCCACCGCGCGGTCGGCGGGCGCGCCATGCTCCGGCCCGCCGATCATCAGGCCCATTTCCAGGAGCGTCACCGCCCTGTCCCGGTAAGGGGAAAAGAGCATGTGATAGAGCTCGGTGTAGCGGTGCTTGGCCGAGCCCTTGTCGGAGCCGAACCGGTCCGCCAGCGCCGTCAGGTCGTTGACGGCGCGGCTCATGCGGCGAAGCAGTCTTTCAGGAAGGCGGCGGCGTTCGCCCGCGCGGCGCGGCCGATCCCGATGTCGAACATGTCGAAGCCGTGGACGCCGCCGGGATGAACCTCGAGCCGCGCCTCCGCCCCCGACGCGGCCCAGCGCGCGGCCATGAGGAGGCTGTCGTCCATCAGCGGGTCCTCCGTCCCGACCTGGAAGAGCGCGGGGGGCATCCCCGACAGGTCGGCGCGGAGCGGGGAGACTTCAGGGGAGGTCTTGTCCACCGGCCCGAGATTGCCGGAGAACCAGTCCATCGTCGGGGTCGAGAGCACGAGCTGCCGCGCGCCCCAGTTCCGCGCCGAGGGGGTGAGGCCAACGTCGAACACGCCGTAGGAGAGATTCGCCCCCGCGATCCGCCCGGCCATCCCCCGCGCCCGGAGGCGGAGGAGCGTGACGACGGAGAGATGCGCGCCCGCGCTCTCCCCCCCGATCACGACGCGGGGAGCGCCCATGCGCGCCGCCTCCTCCAGCGCCCAGACCGCGCCCGCCTCGCAATCCTCCGCGCAGGCGGGCCAGGGGTTTTCCGGCGCGAGCCGGTACTGGATCGAGAGGACGGCGCAGCCCGTCTCCTGCGCCAGATGCTGGTTCCAGCGGTCATACTGGTCGGGGAGGCCGAGGGTCCAGCCGCCGCCATGGATGTGGATGTAGAGCCCGGTCGGGGCGCCGGGCGCCGGGGTCAGGCGCGCGCGGCCCGGAACGGTCGGCGCCTCGACCCATTCCGAGCCCGGCAGCGGCCCGGCGGGGGGGAAGACGCCGCGCCCCTCGATCCGCGCCTGCCGGCTCGCTTCCACCGGCGTCTCGTGCGGCTTCGGCGCGACGGCGAGCGCGGCCTCCAGAGCCTCCACATGGGCGCGGGTCTCTGCGGAGACGGATTCGGAACGAAACAGCCGGTGATCGATTATGAGCATGGGGCCTCGCGGTCGGTGACGCCGACCATTCATTCCCCCGCTGCGCGGCGGGGGCAAGCTTCGCCGGGCGAAGGACAGGAGAAATCATGGCTGACGGGCTGCAATCGGTGCTGGACGATCTCGAAACCGCCGGAGACGGCGACGATGGCCACATCGCGCTCGGCGAGATTCTCGATGCGTTCGAGGGGCGGTCGCTCGGCGTGCTCCTCACGCTCTTCGGCGCGGTAGCGGCCTTGCCGGTGATCG
>JAUHWJ010000397.1 GCA_030424705.1 Alphaproteobacteria bacterium
CGCTGGCTGTTCTGGACGACCCGGCCGAAGCCCAATCGGGAGGCGCAGTCGCTGCTCGGGCAGGCGCTGAAGCTCAGCCCGCATGACGTGCCGACTCATTGCGTGCTCGCCTTCTCGCACATGCTCGACGCGTGGAGCGACTGGGTGGAGGACCCGCGCGCCTCGGTGGCGGAGGCGCAGCGCTGGGCGCGGCGCGCCGTGCAGATCGCGCCGCAGGACGGATGGGCGCAGTTCACGCTCGGCGTCATGCTCTCCACCCCCGAGCAGCTCGAACAGGCGAAGAGCCATGTCTCGTTCGCTAGAAAGCTTGCCCCTTCGCTCGTGCCTGCGACGGGGGAACTGGCGCGGTTCCACGCCTTCGCCGGAGAGACGGCGGAGGCCGTGCGGCTGGCGGACGAGGCGCTCTCCCTTTCGCCCTACGATGTGCATTCGGGGCTCTGGCTCCGGACCAAGGCTTTCGCCGCCTGGATCGAGGAGGATCACGCGCGGGCGCTCGAGATCGCGGATTTCGCGCTGACGATCCGGCCGGCCTGGTTCCAGAACCATTATCTCCGCGCGGCGATCCTCGCGGAGACGGGGCGCGAGACGGCGGCGCGGGCGGCGCTGGCGGAGGGTGCGCGCCTGATGGGGCGGTATTCCGACGCCGCCCTCCGAATCGGCCATCCGTTCTCGAACGCCGCGCTTGGAGCGCGGTTCATTGCGGCTCTCAACAAGGCGGGGGGCGCGTTCACGGTCTGAGGTTACGCCGGGAGATTTCGATGAAGTCGGCTGCGAAGAAGAAGATTGCGGTTCTTGGCGGTGGGCCTTCCGCCCTCGTCGCGGCGTTCCGGCTGACGGAGGAGCCGGGCTGGAGCGACCGGTTCGAGATCACGGTCTACCAGAAGGGCTGGCGGCTTGGCGGGAAATGCGCGACGGGGCGCGACCTCGAGCGCTCGAAACGGCTCTATGAGCACGGGATCCACGGCTTTCTCGGCTGCTACTACAACGCCTTGACCGTGATGAAGCGGGTCTTCGACTCGCTGGAACGGCCGGCGGACCATCCTCTGCCTGACTTCGAGACGGCGTTCCACGGCATGTCCGGCGTCATCCGCTACGAGATGGACGAGGGCGCGATCAAGACCTGGCCGATCTATTGCGAGCCCTGGTGGCACCGGCTGGACGAGTGCCTCGGGCGGGAGCCGACGCTTTCGGAGATCGTTTCGGAGGCTCCCAACCTGGCGCGGATCGACACCTGGCTCCTCGGGCTCATCCGCCTCGCCACCGGGGCCTTGCGGCAGGCCTGGGCGAAGACATACCGGAACGGGGCGACTGCGGGGTTCGTCCTGAAGACGGGAACCGTGCCGCCCGGGGGCGGGCGCCCTTCCGTCTCCGACCCGGCTTCAGGGCGCTACGACCTCCGGATTGAGCCGGGCATGAAGGCGATGAATGAGGCGCTGGGGCGCTTCGCGCAGGCGGCGCAGGCGGCCCTTGACGGAAAAGATTTCCGCCTTGCGGCGGAGACCTTCGCGAAAGGGCATGCGCTCTTCTCCGGCATCGTCTCCGCGGGCGGCGGCGGCGCGGGGCGGGACCGGTTGCGCCGGCTCGGCCTGCTCCTCGACTACTTCGCGACGCTCCTGCGCGGCGTCCTTGCCGACAGGGTGATGAAGCGCGGCTTCGCGGCGCTCGATGCGGAGGACCATGTAGACTGGCTGCGCCGACACGGGGCGTCCGACGAGACAATCCGCTCGCCGCTCACCTCCTCGACGCCGAACATCACCTACCAGTATCCGGAGGGCGACAGCCTGCAGCCGCCCGTGATGGCGGCGGGCGCCTATCTTCACTGGACGCTGATGACCTTCACCTACATGGGCCGGTTCATCCAGCTCTTCGAGGCGGGCTCGGGCGAGACGCTGATCGCGCCCCTGCACGAGGCGCTGGAGCGGCGCGGCGTGCGCTTTGCGTTCTTCCATGACGTGAAGGCGCTGCGGCTGGCGAAGGGGAAGGCGGAGATCGACCGGGTTGAGATCGACGTTCAGGCGGAGGTGAAGGCGGGGCGCTACGCCTATGCGCCCTATGTCGATGTGAAGACGGAGGTGAAGGGGGCGCGCCCGCTCCCGTGCTGGCCCGACCGCCCGCTCTGGGATCAGCTCAAAAAGGGGGGCGACCTCCGTGATGCTGGCGTCGATCTGGAAAGCTTCTGGTGCGACATCAAACCCGCAGAGCGGCTCGTCCTGAAGCGGGGGGAGGATTTCGACGAGGTGATCCTCGGCGTTTCGGTCGGCGCGTTGCCGTTCATGACGCGCGAACTTGAGAAAAGGAGCAGGCGCTGGCGGCGCATGCTTGACGAGAGCCGGACGGTGATGACGCAGGCGATGCAACTCTGGCTCAACGAGACGCCCTGGGATCTCGGCTGGGCTGGCTACACCAACACCTATGACGACTATCTCCTCTCGGCCAATTTCATGACCCAGCCGAACGGGCAGGGCGATTTCACGAAGTACATCCGCTATGAGGAATGGCCCGAAGGGCATCGCCCCGCCTCCCTGCTCCTTCTTTGCGGGACGCTGCCCTTCTACGGGAAGGTAGACGGGACGGAGGGTGCCGATTTCCCCGCCCGGCTGACCGCTGGGGTGAAGGCGCGGTCGATCCAGTTCCTGCAGGCGACGGGCGGCTTCATGCTCGAAGGCGCGACCGTTGCGGCGCGGAAGGGCTATGGCGACCCCTTCGCCTTCGATTTCGACCTGCTGCATCCGGCCGAGCCCGAAGGGACGGCGCCGAAGCGCGGCGCGGCGAGGTTCGACGATCATTACTGGCGGGTGAACGCCAACCCTTCGGACCAGTATGTCTCCACCCCGCCGGGAAGCACGCGCTGGCGCCTTCCGGCCCATGACACCGGCTTCTCCAACCTCTTCATCGCGGGGGACTGGACGGAGAACGGCCTCAATGTCGGTTCGATGGAGGGCTCCGTCCGCTCCGGTCTTCTTGCGGCGGAGGCCGTTCTCGGGATCGGGCGGGAGAAGAGTGGCGTGATCGGGCTCGATCCGCGACCGCCCGCGCCCTGATCCCTATTCCTCCCGCATCGCCTTGTTGAAGTAGTCCATGAACGGCTTTAGCAGGTAGACCATCGGCGAGCGCTCACCGGTCGTGATGAAGGCCTCGACCGGCATGCCGGCGACGAGTTCGACATCCCCGAGTTTATCGAGCTCGCCCGGGTTTATCGAGAGCTGTGCGACGTAGTAGCTACGCCCCGTCTGTTCCTGCGTGAAGGCGTCGGGCGAGACGCGGATCACCTCGCCCGCCAGGTCCGGCGTCGTGCGCATGTTGAAGGCGGAGAAGCGGAGGCGCGCTTCCTGGCCGGGGAAGACGTTGTCCACTTTTCTCGTGTCTATCTCGGCCTCGACGATGAGCGCCTCGTCGGACGGGACGATGTAAAGGATCGGTTCGGC
>JAUHWJ010000398.1 GCA_030424705.1 Alphaproteobacteria bacterium
TCCTCGAGCTTTTCACCGAGCACGGGGCGGGGACGATGATCCTCCCCTGACGGCCGGGCGGGAGGCTCCTGACATGGCCCGTCACGGCGCCGTCGTCTCGTCTCCCGCGCGGCGAGCACGCCGCGCCGATGGGAACAGGAGACCTCAGATGACCACGCAATGCCTCGAATCCGTCCGCTTCCGCCTCGCCGCGGGGGCGGACGAGGCGGCATTCCGCGCCGCCGCCCCGCTCGTCACCGAATGGGCGTCCCGCCAGCCGGGATTCCGCTCCCGGATGCTGGTGGAGGAGGGGGAAGGCTGGTTCCGCGACTTCGTGCTCTGGGAAGACGAGGCCTCAGCCTCCGCCGCGGCCGCAGCCTTCGGCAAGGCGATGGGCGGGAGCGCCTTCGCCCGGGCCATCGAGGGCGCGAGCGTGGAGATGCGCCATCTTCCCGTCGTCTCGGCGGCCTGATGAACCGCGCGGAGCGGCTATTCCGGCTGGCGGACCTGCTCCGCGGCCGGCGGCTCGCCGTCACCGCCGCTGCGCTCGCCGCCGATCTCGAAGTCTCCCCGCGCACAATCTATCGCGACATTGACGCGCTCCGCGCCGCGGGCGCGCCCATTGACGGGGAGGCGGGCGTCGGCTTCCGCCTCGCCTCGGGCTGGGAAATGCCGCCGCTCAGCTTCGACGGGGAGGAGGTCGAGGCGCTGCTCGTCGGCCTCCGGATGACGCGCGCCTTCACGGACGACGACCTCGCCCGCGCGGCGCGGCGGGCGGAGGCGAAGCTCCGCGCGGCGCTCGGCGAGGCCGGGTTGCGGCGGGCCGACCTCTCTCCCTACCACGCCCCGCCGACGGAACTGGCGGAGCGCCGGACGCTGCACCGCGCCGTCCGGCAGGCGGCGGAGACGGCGCGAAAGCTGCGGATTCTCTATCGCGACGAGGCGGGGGCGGAGACGGAGCGGGTGATCCACCCCTTCGCACTCCTCCGCTGGCGCGCCGTCTGGACGATGATTGCCCATTGCGAGTTGAGAGGGGCGGAACGGCATTTCCGGCTCGACCGCATCCTCAGCGTCGAGACGCTGGAGGAGCGGTTCCCCGAACCCTCCGCTGCGCTCCGCGCGAAGATGGCGGCGCTGATCGAGGCCGAGCGACCCTGAGCGCGGGCGGCGCTGCCTCAGCCGCGGCCGCAGGACGGGAACTCACGGACGGGTTACTTCTTTGCGGCGTCCGGATTGCAGAACATCTCGTAGACAAGCTCTGTCATCCGCCTCGCGCGCTCGTCATGCAAACGATAGCAGATCGCCTTGCCGCCCCCCCCGAACTCGACGAGCCCTTCGAGCCGAAGCCGCTGGCGGGCGCGCCGGGCATGCGCACAGTGCGCATGGGGGTCATCTATCTGAAATAAGTAGATATTCCGGAATAGCGCGCGGAAAGCGCCAACCCCGGATCAGGGCCGGAGGCGAGGCGGGGCATCGGGCGTCACCCTGCATATTGGCTGTTTCGTATGTACGAAGGGAGGCGACCCGGCGGTGCAACGCCGGGCGCCCGGTTCGAGAAATGGTTCAGGCCGCCCGCAGCTTCGCCCCGCCTTCCGAGAGCATCCGCGCCGCCCACATGCCGATCAGCATGGCCGGCATGAAGGCGAGGATTCCCGTGGAGCCGAGGCCGAGCGCGGTGAGCGCCGGGCCGGGGCAGAAGCCACCGAGCCCCCAGCCCACGCCGAAGAGCGCAGGTCCGGCGAGGAGCTTGCCGTCGATGTCCCGCCGCGTCGGGACCTGGAACTTGCCCCCGAGGATCGGCGCCTTCATGCCGAAGACGATTCGGTAGCCGATGAAGGCGACGATCACGCCGCCGCCCATCACGAAGGCGAGGGACGGGTCCCATGTCCCGAACACATCGAGGAAGTTCAGCACCTTGGCCGGGTCCGCCATGCCGGAGACAATGAGCCCGACGCCGAAGAGAAGCCCGAGGGCGAGGTTGACGATGAAGGACATGGCTTCAGCCTCCGATGACGTGACGGGTGAGAAGAACGGTGACGAAGGCCGTCGGCATGAACGTCCCCACCGCCACCGCCGAACGGGGCGAGAGGCGGGAAAGGCCGCAGATGCCGTGCCCCGAAGTGCAGCCCGATCCCCAGACGGAGCCGAAGCCGACGAGGAGGCCGGCGGCTGCCATCATGGGAACATTGGCGGATACGGTCTGCATAACGCCCTCCCCCGTCGCCGTCATCCAGAGGAAGGGCGCGGCCACGAGGCCGATGACGAAACCGAGCCGGCCGCCGAGCGCCTCGCCACCCCAGGGCGGCAGGAGGCGGGAGGCGATGCCGCTGATCCCGGCGATGCGGCCTTCGAAGGCCATCAGCAGCACGGCGGAAAGCCCGATCAGGGCGCCGCCGACCAGCGAGGCGATTGGTGTGAACTCTGTCATGTCTAGGAGCCTCCATCGGCGCAGAACAGGCGGTGCATCACCGCGACGAACTCGGCCGCGCGGCCATCCGCGAGGCGGTAGTAGACGGATTTCGATTCCTTCCGCGCCGCGATCAGCCCCGCCTCGCGGAGCGCGGCGAGCTGCTGCGAGAGCGCGGGCTGCCGGAGGCCGAGCCCGTCCTCCAGCGCGCGCACGGAACGCTCGCCCTCGACCAGCGCGCAGACGATCATAAGCCGGGCGGGGTGGGCGAGCGTCTTCAGGAAGCCGGACGCGGCCTCCGCACGCGCCAGCATCTCCTCCGTCTCGGGCCTGAGGTCGAGCGCCATGGGCGGCCTTTCGATTGCGATTCTTCGATTGCATAAATACGCAATCGACTTCCCGCAATCAAGAGGCGCCTCACCCCAGCGCGGCGATCACCGCGTCCGTCTTCGTCACCAGCGCCACGTTCTGCATCGCGTAGTCGATCGAGGCGCGGTGCCAGTCCGCGTTCATGGTGGAGCAGGCGTCCTCCGGGATGACCATGACATAACCCTTGTCGGCGCCGGTGCGGGCCGTGTGCTCGATGCTCATGTTGGTCCAGGCGCCCGTCTCGATGATTATGTCCCGCCCCTCGGCCTTCAAAACCGTCTCAAGCGTCGAGCCCTCCCAGGCGGACATGCGCATCTTCTCCACCACATGATCGCCGTCCTTCGGCTCAAGCCCCGGCGCCGGGGCGGCGCCCCATGTGCCGCGGACGAGGGCGTTCGCCTCATAGGCGCCCTCGAAGAGCGGGCAGTTGAGCGTCAGGCCCTTCGCCCCCGGCGGCACGACGAAATGGACATGGATCACCGGCACCCCCCGCGCCCGGCAATGGGCGGCGAGGCGGGCCGCGTTCTCCACCGAGCGCTGCGCGCGGGCATGCTCCGGCGCGCCGGAGGAGGCGAAGGCGCCGCCCTCCATAACCACGTCGTTCTGCATGTCCTGGATGATGAGCGCGCAGCGCGACGGGTCGAGCCGCAGGTCGCCATCCGCCGCCGG
>JAUHWJ010000399.1 GCA_030424705.1 Alphaproteobacteria bacterium
CGGCGGCGTTCTCGAGTTTCGCCACGATGGCTTCGAGCTCGGCCATCGCCTCCTCGAAGCTCATCTCCGCGATGGGTTTCCCGCTCATCCCGCCCGCTCCTTCAGCACCCGGACATGCGCGGCGACGGAAGCCGCCAGCGCCCCGAGGTCATAGCCCCCTTCGAGGAGGGAGACCACCCGCCCGCCGCAATGCTTCGCCGCGAGGTCGCAAAGCCGGCCGGTGATCCAGGCGAAATCCGCCTCCTCCAGCCGAAGCTCCGCCAGCGGGTCCGCCCTGTGGGCGTCGAACCCGGCGGAGATTATGATGAGCTGCGGCGCATGGGCGTCGATGGCGGGCAACAGCCGCTCCTCCCATGCGTGCTCGAAGGCGGCGCGGCCGGCGCCGGCGGTCAGGGTGGCGTTGAAGACGTTGCCCACGCCCGTCTCGCTCTCCATCCCCGTGCCGGGATAGAGCGGAGACTGGTGGGAGGAGCAGAAGACGGCCCGCGCCTCCCGATCCAGCACGTCCTGCGTGCCGTTGCCGTGATGCACGTCGAAATCCGCCACCGCGACGCGGGCGAGGCCGTGCGCCTCCAGCGCGTGGAGGGCTGCGATGGCGGCGTTGGAATAGAGGCAGAAGCCCATCGCCCGCTCCCGCTCCGCATGGTGGCCGGGCGGGCGCATGGCGGAGAAGGCGGCCCGCGCCTCCCCGCCTAGCACCATGTCCACCGCCTTCACCGCGGCCCCGGCGGCGCGGCGCGCGGCTTCGAGCGTGCCGGGGGACATGTGCGTGTCCGGGTCTAGCGCGCGGGAGCCGGCGGCGGGCGCGGCGGCCTCGATGGCGGCGAGGTAGCGCTCGGGATGGGCGCGGAGCAGCGCCGCCCGCTCCGCCACCGGCGCCTCGATCCGGAGCGCATCGGCGAAATCCGGCGCGGCGAGGGCGGCGGAGACGGCCTCGAAGCGCGCGACGCGCTCGGGGTGGCCCGGCGGCGTCTCGTGCCCGAGGGCGGCGGGATGGGAGAGAATGGCGTAGGTCATGATCCGAGGATCGGGCCGCCGGGCGCCGCCGTCAAGCCGCCGTTCGGGGGCGGGCCGGGGCGTGTGCACACGCTGTGCAGAGGGGTCAAGTATATGATAAGATTAAATTATCAGAAATAGCGCGCGGAAAACGCGCGCGCCCCTCGCCCCCCCATTTCTCCGCGCTCCACCGGGATCATCTCGCCACGGTGAAGGCGAGCGCCCCCTCAGCCCGTCACCTCCGTCAGGAGCGGTTTCCCCGCCAGATGGGCCTTGATGTTGTCCACCACCAGTTGCCCCATCGCCGCGCGCGTCCGCACCGTCGCGCTGCCCTGGTGGGGGGAGAGGACTGTGTTGGGCATGGTCAGGAGGTCGGGATGGGGGCGGGGTTCGTCCTCGAACACGTCGAGCGCGGCGCCGCCGAGCGCGCCGGACCGGAGGGCCTCCACCAGCGCCGCCTCGTCCACCACTGCGCCGCGGGAGACGTTGACGAGCCGTCCTTCGGGCCCGAGCGCGGCCAGCACCTCCGCATTCACCAATCTGCGCGTCTCCGGCCCGCCGGGGGTGATGACGACCAGCCAGTCGACCGCCTTCGCCATCTCCGTGAGCGAGGCGAAATAGCGGTAGGGCTGGCCCGGCTGCTCGCTCCGGCCGTGATAGACGACCTCCATCTTCATCGCGACGAGGCGGCGGGCGATCTCCTTCCCGATGCGGCCGAGGCCGACGATGCCGGCGGTTGCGCCGGTGAGTTCGGCGGTGAGCGGGAAGTTGCCCTTCGCCGCCCAGTCGCCCCGCCGCGTGTAGGCCTCGGCTTCGGGGATGCGGCGGGCGAGGGCGATCATGAGGCCGACAGTGATCTCCGCCATCGCGTCGTTCAGCACGTCCGGCGTGTTGGTGACGCGTACGGAGCGGGCGTTCGCCGCGGGCACGTTGATGTTGTCATAGCCGACGCCGTAGGAGGAGATGAGCTTCAGCGCGGGCAGCTCCGCCATGAGCGCGGGGGGGCAGCCCCAGTGCCCGTCCGTCGCCACGATCTCCACCTTCGGGCCGACCTCGCGGAGGAAGGCCGCGCGGTCCTCCGCCGCCCAGAGCCGGTGGACGGTTCCGAGGCGCGCGATTTCCTCCATGCAGACGGGGTGCATCGGGGCGATCATCAGGATGTCGGTCATCGGAGGTCCTCCAGGGCTTTTTCTATGAGGGCGTCGGCGGGCAGCGCCACGTCGAGCGCCAGATGCGGCTCGTCCGCCCCCGGCGGCTCGAGCGTGGCGAACTGGCTTTCGAGCAGGGCGGTCGGCATGAAATGGCCGGTTCGGAGGGTCATGCGCTGCGCGATCTCCTCCCGGCTCCCTGTCAGGTGGACGAAGAAGACCGGCTCCCCCGCGCCCGCCGCCAGCCGCTCCCGATAGGCGCGGCGGAGAGCGGAGCATGCGATGACGGCGCGGCCCTCCCGCGGAACGGCGGCGGCGATGGCGTCGAGCCAGGGCCAGCGGTCTTCGTCCGTCAGGGGCGTGCCGGCGCTCATCTTCGCGATGTTCGAAGGGGGGTGCAGCGCGTCCGCCTCGAGGAAGGCGGCGCCGAGGCCGGCGGCGAGGCCCTGCCCGATGGTGGACTTGCCGCAGCCGGCGACGCCCATGACGCAGACGAGGCGGGGCGGTTTCATGCCGCGAAATACCGGTCGAGCACGCCGCGATAGATGCGGGCGAGGGCCCGGATCTCCTCCACCGGCGCGCTTTCGTCCACCTGGTGCATGGTCTGGCCGACCAAGCCGAACTCGGCCACGGGGCACATCGCCTTCACATAGCGGGCGTCCGAGGTGCCGCCCGTGGTGGAGAGGGCGGGGCGGAGGCCCGTCTCCGCCTCCGCCGCGTCCGAGATGATGTCGGAGAGGCGGCCGGGCTCGGTGATGAAGCTTTCGCCCGAGACGCGGAACTCCGTCTCGATGGTCACGCCGGTTCCCGCGCTCGCGGCGGCGGCCTCCTGCAGCAGCATGAGGGCGAGGGATTTCGACGTGTGCGCGTCGTTGAAGCGGATGTTCACGGTCGCCCGCGCCCGCTCCGGGATGACGTTGGATGCGGGGTTGCCGACGTCCACCGTGGTGATCTGGAGCGTCGAAGGGTCGAAATGCGCCGTCCCCCGGTCAAGCTCCCGGCTCGCCAGACGGTCGAGAAGGCGCATGAGCGGGTGGAGCGGGTTGGCGGCGCGGTGGGGATAGGCGGTGTGGCCCTGCCGACCCGTCGCCGTGAACTTCGCCGTCATGGAGCCGCGGCGGCCGATCTTGATCATGTCGCCGAGGCGCTCGGGGCAGGTCGGCTCCCCGACGAGGCAATGGTCGAGCGACTCGCCATTGGCGCGCATCCAGTCGAGAATCGCCGGCGTGCCGTCGACCGACTCGCCTTCCTCGTCGCCGGTAATAAGGAGCGCGACGGTT
>JAUHWJ010000400.1 GCA_030424705.1 Alphaproteobacteria bacterium
CACGAAGACGGCACGAAGAGCGCCCCGGCTCAGCGCCTCGAAACCGAGCGCGCCGGAGCCGGCGAAGAGGTCGAGCACGCGCATTCCTTCGGGCGCGCCGCCGTAATCGCCATGGGCGAGGAGATTGAAGATCGATTCACGCACCCGGTCCGAGGTCGGGCGCAGATGCGCCGCGCCGCCCCAGTCTGCCCCCGGCGCGGCGATGGCGCGGCCGCGGAACCGGCCTCCGACGATCCTCATGGCTCCGCTCCCCGTCCTCCGCCCCGGAGACGATCATGCGCCGCGGCGGACGAGGGCTTCAAGCCGCGACGGGGCTTTCAGGCCCGCGCGCGCCGCTTGAAGAGGCCAAGAGCGCCGAGCGAGGTGAGCAGAAGCAGGCCCGCCGCCGGCAGCGGAACCGCCTGGACGTTGAGGTTGTCGAGCCCACCGGAGCCGCCGAAGCTGAATGTGAGCGACTGAATGCCGAGCAGGGGCGTCAAGAAGGAGCCGTACTGCCCGTTCCCGGCCACCAGCGCAGTGGAGAGGAACCCGAGATCCGTCGAGACGAAGAGTTCGTTGCCGTTCGCTTCCGTGTCGAGATAGTCGAAGCCAAGCAGGTTGACCTTACGGTCGAAGGTGAAGGTGATCGTTCCGCCCTGCGCATCGTCGTCCGGCAGGCTGAGATTGCCGTTCTGCGGCCCGGCGATGATCAGGATCTTGCTCGCGTTGAGCGGCCCCGAGAACCCCGGCGCCGGCGCGAAGGGCGACGCGAGGTCGTTGTCGTTGCCGGTGGGATTAAGGGTGTCGAAGACGACTGCCTGATTCGTGCCGCCATTGGCGACGGGGCGGTTGCTGTCAGTGATTACGGTTGCGGTGATGCCGCCGCCCGTGATCGAATTGATCGCCGTGTTGGTGGCGAATTCCTCGAAATCGAAAACGGCGGCGTGCGCCGCCACGGAGGAAAAGCCGATCGCAAGCGCGATCGCGAAGATCTGTTTCATGATGACCCCACATGAACAAGTTTGACGATGGAAAATTTATCAAAATTAATGGCGAGTTTCGCGCGGAATCAGGGCTCTTTCGATCACAATTGGCTTGTTTCCGCCCGTAATGGCGGAGCGACGCACGGGGCGCTCCGCCATGAGTTGAAAGGCGCCCGGTTCAGGCGTTCACGTCGACGACGACGCGCCCCTGCACGCCGCCCTTGAGAATCGCCGCGCCGAGCGCCGGCAGGTCCTTCAGTACAGCCGGGCGGACCATCTCCTCGAGCTTGTCCATCGGCAGGTCGGCGGCGACGCGCTTCCAGGCCGCGACGCGGGGATCGTAGGGCTGCATCACGCTGTCGATGCCGAGGAGATTCACCCCGCGGAGGAGGAAGGGCACCACGGTGGCGGGCAGCGCAGCGCCGCCGGCGAGGCCGACCGCGGCGGCCGATCCGCCATATTTCAGCTGCGTCAGTACGCGGGCGAGCATCGACCCGCCCACCGCGTCCACGCAGCCTGCCCAGGTCTCCTTCTCCAGCGGCTTCGTCGGGGCCTCCGCGATCTCCTCCCGCGCGACGATCTGGGTCGCGCCGAGGGACTTGAGGTAGTCCGCCGTCTCGGGCCGGCCCGTCACCGCCGCGACCTCGTGGCCGAGCTTCGCGAGGATCGCGACCGCGACGGAGCCGACGCCGCCGGCGGCGCCGGTTACCAGAACCGGCCCGGCGCCGGGCTTGAGCCCATGAGCCTCGAGCGCCATCACGGCGAGCATCGCGGTGAAGCCGGCGGTGCCGACCGCCATGGCCTGCCGCGTCGTGAGCCCGGCGGGGAGCGGCACGAGCCAGTCCGCCTTCGCCCGCGCCTTCTGCGCGTAGCCGCCCCAGACGACCTCGCCGACGCGCCAGCCGGTCAGCACCACCTTGTCGCCCGGCTTGTAGCGGGAATCCGCGCTTTCCGAGACGGTCCCGGCATAGTCGATGCCGGGGACATGGGGGTAGTTGCGGACAAGGCCGCCCTTGCCGGTGAGGCAGAGCCCGTCCTTGTAGTTGAGCGTCGAGTATTCGACGTCCACGACCACCTCGCCCTCGGGCAGGTCGGAGATTTCGAGCGGCTTGATGGACTGGCTGACGGCGCCGTCCTCGGCTTTCTCGACGACAAGGGCGTTGAAGGGCATGGCGGTCTCCGCTGCTTCAGGGGGCGCGGGGCGCGCCCGCGGCGGCGGAATAAAGCGGGGCGGGCGCCTGCTTGTCAAACCGGCGCTCAGAAGGAGGGCCGGTCAGCGCCCTTCGAGCTTGTCGGCGACGCAGCGCTCGATGAGGGCGAAGTCGGGGGACCAGAGGGCGCGGCATTCCTCGTATACCGCTATCAGGGCCGAAGCGGCGTCCGGCCTGCCGCGAACCGATGCGAGACGGCGGGCGACGTTCTGGGCCGCTGCGATCTGGCCGGAGACGCAGGTCTCGAAGGCGGGGCCGGAGGGGCCTTCCGTCATCCGGCAGAATTCGTGCGCAGGGCTTTGCTGCGCCGCCAAGGGGGCCGCCGCCAGGATGACGACGGCGGCGGCGGCGAGAAGCCCGATCCTCCGCATGCCCGCCTCCGACCTTTACGCGCCGCGGGGAGTCTGTCATGCGCGTTCCTGTTTGTCACGCCTGCGGCGGGAGTGGAGGAGGACGACATGGGGCTACTGGCGCATCCGGTCCCGAACTATCTCGTGGATCGGTTCAGGTCCTGGCGGAGCGTGCGGTTCGCCGACTCGAAGGCCTGGTATGCGCGCCTGATGGCGGACGGGCAGCATCCCCGCGCCATGCTCATCTCCTGCTGCGACAGCCGGCTCGACACGGTGAACATGTTCGGCGCGGAGCCGGGGGACCTTTTCGTCGTCCGCAACGTCGCCAATCTCGTCCCCCCCTATGCGCCCGACCTGGAGCGCCACGGCACCTCCGCCGCGGTGGAATATGCGGTCACGACGCTCCGGGTCGCGCATATCGTCGTCGTCGGCCATTCGCATTGCGGCGGGGTCGAGGCCTGCCACGACATGTGCTCGGGCGCCGCGCCTGAACTCGAAGAGGCGACGAGCTTCGTCGGTCGCTGGATGGACATTCTCCGCCCCGGTTTCGAGACGGTCAGCGCGCTGGGGCTCGAGCGCGGAGCGGCGCTGACCGCGCTGGAGCAGGAGGCGGTGCGCGCCTCCCTCGCCAATCTCGCGACCTTCCCCTTCGTGCGCGAGGCGGTGGCGAGGGGCCTGCTCACGCTCCATGGCGTCTGGATCGACATCGCCGAGGGGGAGATGTTCGCGCTCGAACCCGGGACGGACCGTTTCGCGCCGGTCTGACGCGGCCCCTTGCCTGCGGCGGCGCGGCGGTCTATAGGCCGCGCCACCAAACCACATGCGGGGATTGGGCCGGGCGGGGAGACATCCCGCACGGTCCGCCGGTTGGGCGAGAGCCCTGACCC
>JAUHWJ010000401.1 GCA_030424705.1 Alphaproteobacteria bacterium
CCGAATACGCCTATTACAACGATCCGTGGACGCCCGGCTTCCTCCGCCGGAACGAGGTGCTGTTCGACCTCGCCCCGGCGGGGTGAGGTCAACCGTAGCGGCTGAGCCCGCCGACTGCGGCGGCGGTCGCCACGATCATGAAGAAGGTGAGCGCGCCCTGGCGCATCCGCTCCCCCGCCTTGCTGGTGGCGAAGCCCCAGAAGCCGCCGAAGAGCAGGTCGTTCACTTCGTGGCGCAGTTGTTCCCGGTGTTCGGCGGGGGTGAGCGGCTTTGCCTCCATGAGGCGCTTGCGGTCTTCGAGGCTCGACATGTCTGCTCCTGCGTCTGCGATGCGAGGCGTGAGATGGGGCGCCGCCCACCCGGGGCGATAGGGCGCGACGATCCGCCCCGCGCCGCCCCCGCTTTCGCTTGACCGCGCGCGCCGCCCCGCGCTACGCCCCGCGGCGAAGCATCGCGACCTTGGGGCACGGAGACCGAGATGAAGGCCACCCGCATCGTTCAGAAGATCCTCGCCAACTACGAGGGCGACACGCCCGGCGTGAAAGGCCAGCTCTGCCGCATGCTGATGACGGGGCGGCTCGGCGGCTCCGGCAAGATGGTGATCCTGCCCGTGGACCAGGGCTTCGAGCACGGGCCGGCGCGGAGCTTCGCGCCGAACCCGGCGGCCTATGACCCGCACTACCATTACAAGCTCGCCATCGACGCCGGGCTGAACGCCTACGCCGCCCCGCTCGGCATGCTCGAGGCGGGGGCGGACACCTTCGCCGGGCAGATTCCGACGATCCTCAAGGCGAACAGCGCCAACTCGCTGATGTCGGAGACGGCGGGCAAGAACCAGGCCGTGACGGCGAGCGTGGACGACGCGCTGCGCCTCGGCTGCTCGGCCATCGGCTTCACGATCTATCCGGGCTCCGACATGGCGCTCGACATGTTCGAGGAAATCTCCGCGATGCGGGAAGAGGCGGCGGCGAAGGGCGTGGCCACCGTCATCTGGTCCTATCCCCGCGGCGAGGCGATCTCGAAGGACGGCGAGACGGCGATCGACATCGCCGCCTACGCCGCGCAGATCGCGGCGCTGATCGGCGCCCATGTCATAAAGATCAAGCTCTCCACCGACCATCTGGAGCTGAAGGAGGCCAAGAAGGTCTACGAGGCGGAGGGGATCGACATCTCCACCCAGGCGAAGCGCGTCGCGCATTGCATGCAGGCGGCCTTCGACGGGCGGCGCATCGTCGTCTTCTCCGGCGGCGCGAAGAAGGGCGAGGACTCGGTCTATGACGACGCCCGCGCGATCCGGGACGGGGGCGGGAACGGCTCCATCATCGGGCGCAACACCTTCCAGCGCCCGCGCGAGGACGCGCTGAAGATGCTCTCCCAGATCATCGACATCTACAAAGGGCGCGCGTGAGGAAGAACGAAGGCCCGACCGGCGATCTCGACCCGCGCGCGCTGATCCTCGAAGCCTATCGCATCGAGGGCATTGTCGCGGCGGATTGCCGGTCGATCTTCTTCGACTGGGCGCTCGGCGTCTCGCCGGGGCGGGACATGGCGGCGGACGCCGCCGCGCTCCTCCGCCATTACGAAGCCGAGGCGCCGGATCATCCGATGACGGCGGTGTTGCGGGAGGGGGCGGAGACGCCCCCGCCCCGGCGGCGCGGCGCGCGGCGGCGCTGAGGGCTCAGCGCCCGGCCTTTTCCAGCCATTCGCGCAAGAAGGCGATCTCCGATTCCTGCGCCGCGATGATTTCTTCGGCGAGCTTCCGAAGCCCCGGGTCCTGCCCGTGCTCCAGCACGACCTTCGCCATGTCGATGGCGCCCTGGTGATGCGGAATCATGCCCCGGGCGAAGTCCACATCCGCATCGCCGGTGAACTCGATGGCCATGCCGTGATGCATCGCCTCGTTGGCCTCCATGTAGGCCTTGGTCGAGGGCGCATCGCCGTGACCGGCATGGCCTCCATGCCCGCCATGACCGGAATGACCGCCATGGCTGGTCGCAAGCGCGCCCGTGGCGAAGAGGGCGAGGGCGAGGGCGGGGAGGGTCTTGTTCATGGCGTCTCCTTTCCTGTCGGAGACGCGGATATGGGGCTTCCCATCATGGGAAGGTCAAGCGCCTTCAGCCGCGATCCGCCTTCAGACGTTCGATGAAGGCCGCGCCGTAGGTGAAGGGGCCGACATGGCCGATCCCGGGGCCGACATAGGCGAGGAGCGGCACGTCGCCGAGTTCCCGCACGCGGGCGCAGAAGGCGTAGTCCTCGGAAAGCTGGTCCCCGTCCGGCCGCTCGATCGGATCGAAGAAGTTCCAGATGTCGCCCTTCAGCCCGCTCGCCCGGAGCTTGGCGGAGGTTTTCGGCCGCGCGACGCCGCGCTCGATCATCAGCTCGAAAACGGCGCGCGCGATGAGGACGCAGCCGAAGCCGAACCCTTCCGCCTCCATCACGCCCTTCCGCACCTCCTTCCGCCCGGGGGTGAGCCGGAGCGTGAAGGCGGCGGAGAGGGCGCGGGCGCGGTCCATGTCCGGCGTCTCCGCCATCGCCTTCGCGAAGGCTTCGAGATCGAGCCGCCGTTCAGTATAGGCGGCGCCGATTATGGGCGCGCCGAGGCTCAGGAGATGGCGGAGCACCTGAATGTCCACCGCCATGTCGCTGTCGATGAAGAGGAGATGCGTGAGGCTCTCATCCTCGAGAAAGGCGTGCGCCATGATCGTGCGGGCGAGCACCACGTCCGCCCCGTCCACGATCATCAGCTTGTAGGCGGCTTTCGCCTCGGTCAGCGCCTGCGTGGCGGCGACGAGCGTGTGGGCGTAGGCGGTCGTGACGGAGCCCTGGGTCGTCGGCGTGGCGAGGAGGACCTTCATCGCCCGCCCCCCGCCGCGAAGGCCGCCGGGTCGAGCCGGTAGCGCGCGCCGCAGAACTGGCAATCGGCGGCGACATGGCCTTCCGGCGTCGTCATCTCTGCGATCTCCTCTGCGGAGAAGCCGGCGAGCGCGCCCTCCACCTTGTCCGCCGAGCAGGTGCAGCCGAAGCGGACGGCCTGCGGCGGCCAGACGCGCGGCCCTTCCTCATGGAAAAGCCGGACGAGCAGGTTTTCGGCGGGGACGAGCGGGCCGACCAGCTCATGCGTCTCGACTGTCGAGAGGAGGATGGCGACGCGGCTCCAGTCTTCCTCCCGGCCCTCCATGCCGGCGACGTCCTCCGCGCTCATCAATCCGTCCTCCCCGCCCGGCGCGTCGGGCGCGATCCCGCCTTCGCCGGGCATCTGCTGGATCATCACGCCGCCGCCGCGCCAGGCCGGCGCCTCGCCCGGCGCCTCTGCGAGGGCGGCGGTGACGGCGAAGCGAGTCGCGATCTGTTCGGACTGGGCGAAATAGGTCTCCATCGAGGCGGAGAGGGAGC
>JAUHWJ010000402.1 GCA_030424705.1 Alphaproteobacteria bacterium
CCACGGCGTCCCCGCCTTCCTCGCGGACGCGAAGGCGGCGGGGGTGGACGGGCTGATCGTCGTGGACCTGCCGCCCGAGGAGGACGAGGAGCTATGCCTCCCCGCCGCGGAGGCGGGGCTCCATTTCATCCGCCTCGCGACGCCGACGACGGACGATGCGCGGCTGCCGATGGTGGCGCGAAACACGTCCGGCTTCGTCTACTACGTCTCGATCACCGGGATCACCGGCGCGGCGGAGGCGAACGCGGCGGCTGTCGCGCCCGAGGTCGCGCGCATACGGGCGGCGACGGGCCTGCCCGTCTGCGTCGGCTTCGGGGTCAGGACGCCGGAGCGGGCGCGGGAGATCGGGAAAGTGGCGGACGGCGTCGTGGTCGGCTCCGCCATCGTCGAGAAGATCGGCGCGGGGGAAGGCCCGGAGGCGGTGCTCGCCTTCGTCAGGTCGCTCTCGGACGGCGCGAAGGGCGCAGGCTGACCCCCCGCCTCAATACTTGAAGCGCTCGATCACCCGGCCGACCTTGCGCTTCGCCCAGTAGCCGAGCGTGCTGCGGTCCGCCACCGTGTTGGCGCGGGGGAAGGGCGCTTCGGGGACCGGCATGCCGATGAAGGCGCAGAGCTTTTCCCATCCGTCGCCATGGGCGAGGTTCATCTCCAGGAGGTCGCCCGGCCGGTCCTTGAACCAGTCCCGCACGGCGGCGTTGTGCGCCTCGTAGACCGCGCAGTAATGCGCCTCGTGCCCGACCGGGGCGGGGTGATCCTCGCCATAGGTGAGCTGCTGGATCGGATCGGGATTGTCCCCGAAATGGTCGCAGATGCTCTTCAGCCAGCGGTCCGTCTCCCGCCAGGTGAGGATGAAGCGGGAGCCGGGATAGGCCGCGTCGATCTCCCGGAAGATGAGGGGCCAGGGCATGTCCTCCACCGCGTCGTAGGAGCGGAGGAGATCGAGCCCGCGGCGGACGTAGTTGGCGCGCAGGCGCGGCAGCTTCATGTGCCGGCCGTAGACGCTGCAGACGCGGAGACCGAGCTGGCTGAAGGCCGCGTTCATGGACGTCGTGCCCGTCTTCTGGAACCCGACGCAGATGATCTTCGGTCTTTCGTCGCGTTTCATGCGCGGCGCGCCTCCCGTACGGCCCATCGGGCCGGAAAATGCCCGCGCCGCGCGCCCCTGTCGAGCCGGAAACGCGGCGCTTTCTAACGGTTCGCCGGGCTCAGCCGCCGGCCTCCTGAATGGCGGGGCGGATGCGGCGATCGAGATCGTCGTTCTGGATCGGGCCGACATGCTTGTAGATGATCCGCCCCTCGCCGTTGATCACGAAGGTCTCCGGCACGCCGTAGACGCCCCATTCGATCCCGGCGCGGCCCGAGGAATCGGCGCCGATGGCGGTGTAGGGGTCGCCGAGTTCCGAAAGGAAGGCCTTCGCCTGGCCCGGCTGGTCCTTGTAGTTGAAGCCGCGGATGTCCACCCCCTCCTCCGCCAGCCGCATGAGGAAGGGATGCTCGACCCGGCAGGGGCCGCACCAGCTCGCCCAGATGTTGACGAGCTTCACCTTTCCGTCCGCCAGATCGGCGGAGACGAGGCCGGGCCGGTCCTCGAAAACCGGCGGCAGGTCGGTCGCCGGGGCGGGGCGGTCGATGAAGGTGGAGGGCAGGATGTCCGCATCCTCCCGCCCCAGGCCGAACCAGAAGGCGCCGGCCACGGCGACGAAGCCGAGAACCGGCAGGAACCTCAGAAAGCCGGGCCGCCGTTTCGCCTCTTCCGTCATTCCCTGCGCTCCCGCCGCTTCTCCCGCTTCTCGAGCTCGGCCCGCGCGCGCCCTGCGGTCACCCAGGCCCAGAGCGCCAGCCCCGCGAAGATGGCGAGGAAGGCGGCGTAGGCCGGCCAGATGAACCGCGCATGCGCGCCCATGTCGAACACGAATTCCATCTAGTCGCGCGCGGCCTGAAGCGCGAGGGCCCGGGCGCGGCGCAGGCGGATTTCCGTGCGCGTGCGGGAAAGGAGGAGCGCGAAGAAGAAGAGGTAGAAGCCCGCGATGGAGACGAGGAGGGGCTTGTAATAGACGTTGGCCACGTTCTCCTCCGCGTCCAGCGAGAGGGAGGCGGGCTGGTGCAGCGTCCGCCCGTCGAAGATCTCGACCGCGTAGCGCGACATCACGGCGAAGACGACGCCGACGAGGCAGAGCACCGCGGTAAGATCCGCCGCCTTCTCCGGATCCTCGATCGCGTTCCAGAGCGCGATGTAGCCGATGTAGAAGAAGAACATGATGAGGACCGAGGTCAGCTTCGGGTCCCACACCCACCATGTCCCCCAGGTCGGCGCGCCCCAGAGCGCGCCGGTGACGAGCGCCAGCGCTGTCATCCCCGCGCCGATCGGCGCCGCCGCCTTCGCCGCGAGGAAGGAGACATGGTGGCGCCGCACGAGGCCGATGATCGAGGCGAAGGCCATCAGGAAATAGGTGTTGATGGCGAGCATCGAGGCCGGGACATGGATGTAGATGATCCGCGCGCTTTCCCCCTGCTCGTAGTGGAGCGGGGTGAGGAAGAGGCCCCAGCCGAGGCCGACGACGAGCGCGATCGCCGCCCCCCAGACGCATAAGGGGAGCGCCGCGCCGGAGATGCGCATGAATTCGGCCGGGTTCGCGTAGCGCCAGATCGACATGGGCGAAGTCCTAGCCCGAAGGCGGGGGTTCGGCAATGCGGCGGGATGGAAGGGGACAAATCGGCGCGCGCCCGTCATTCCAGGCCCCGGCCTCGAAGAGCATCTCTCCGGGGGAGAGATGCAGAGGCCGTCGCCCGGAGGCGAAGGCCGGAGGGCGAGGGGCGCCAAGCCGCCGCGTCGGTTGAAGATCAGGCCGTGCACGCCGCGGTGGGCGCGGTGACGCGCCCGCCGGGGGGCGGCGGGCGCGGGCTGATCTGACGCGGGTCAGATCAGCCGGGCGCTTCTCTTGAACGCTCGGCGCAACTCGACCGGTCGCCCTCCCCCTCCCCTCACGCCCGCTTCGCCGCCGCCTCCTCCAGCGGATGGGCGAGGCGGGCGAGCATCTCCTTCGGGCAGATCTGCCAGAAGCGCGGCAGGTGCTCGTCCCAGTCGCGGAGGATCGAATGGGCGCGGGGGCTGCCCGTCTCCGCCGCATGGTCGATCACCAGCTCGCGCAGCACATGCTCCCAGTGGCGGGAGGCGATGCGGCGCCAGACGATGCTTTCCGGGTTCGCGCGGCTCTCGAAGGCGCCGTCCTCGTCCAGCACGAAGGCCATGCCGCCGGTCATGCCGGCGCCGAAATTCGCGCCGACCGAGCCGAGGATCACCGTCGTCCCGCCCGTCATGTATTCGCAGCCGTTGGAGCCGCAGCCCTCCACCACCACGGTCGCGCCGGAATTGCGGACGCAGAACCGCTCC